>NZ_LWGJ01001428.1:0-380 GCF_001635845.1 Oleiphilus sp. HI0132
ATTGGCAGTATTGTGTACATAACACGACTCCATTAGTGCGATTGCTCTCAGTATATGGAGGGGCAAGAATATTGAAATTGATTTGCATCAATTTACACCAGGCGGCTCTGGTCATAAAACAGCCAAACTACCCACTTAGGGTTATCGTGAATTATTTTTAAGATATTGATATATAATAGATTTTTATTTTATCGGCCTTACTACATCAGGCTATGGCTTTTTAGGGGTATTACCCGTGTTACAACGCAATCAGCAGTTCATTCACTCAGTGATGAGTTACATAAACTTGTCACTGTTTACCATCATAGGTATCACCTTATTATCGATATTCTTTTCTTTTTGGGTGACAGAGCAAGCCGATTCCGATGCTCATGCGATTA
>NZ_LWGJ01001429.1:0-399 GCF_001635845.1 Oleiphilus sp. HI0132
AGTGAGCTTTACCGTCAGCGTGTCTCCCAGCTCTACTTTTCGCTTAAAGCTTAGGTTTTGGTCCAGGTAGATACTTCCAGGCCCAGGAATGACTTTGTCGAAAGCGGTTGAGATAAGTGAGCTAGCCCACATGCCATAGCCGACTGTATCGTCATATACATTCTTTTTCGCAGCATCGACAGATAAAGCACTCAGCGGCATTTCGCCATTAGTCGCAGCAAATAAAACCAAATTCTCATCACTTAATGTTTTAGTAAATGTGGCATAATCGCTGACTCTTAATTCGTCATAGGTAATGTTTTCAAGTACGCGCATAACTTCTTAGCTTCTATAGTTTTGAATTAATTTTCTTTACAACTAATTTTGACAGAATAGTTTTAAGGTTCGTCTATTTAGAAT
>NZ_LWGJ01001430.1:0-368 GCF_001635845.1 Oleiphilus sp. HI0132
CTCAACGTAAGAATTAACTCCGCTTCCCTTTTCCACTAGATATTTTACAGTTGGCAAAGTTACCTTACGTGAATTCAAAGCATACACTAAACAAGTACTAATTTTTGAAGCAGGACCTTTTTTAAAGACTTCCGATTTAATATTTGGACGCTCGGTAATAATAAGGTCAATAGTATCTAGGTCATTAGTCATGCATGCTGATGAAAGCATTGTATCAATCATCGACTCGTTATTAGTTCTGTTAAAAACAGAAAACTGATATTCTTTATCATTTTCCGAATGATAGACTGATTGATCATACAAACGATTAGTATTTGCACAAGACACCAACGTCAAAATGAAGAGCCCCGAAGTAAAAATGCGTATGC
>NZ_LWGJ01001431.1:0-395 GCF_001635845.1 Oleiphilus sp. HI0132
CAAATTTAGCATTATTGGGGCTACTTACAGCAACCCTTGCTTATTCTTCCGAAAAACAGGTATCCCTTTCTTACGTTGATTACCCACCCTACTACGGAAAGACTCTAGAGAATGGAGGCCCTATAAGTGAAATCATTTCAGCTGCTTTTAAATTAAAAAATTACAAAGTAACGAAAGAACAACTGCCATGGTCTAGAGCGCTAGAATGGACCAAAGAAGGTAAATTCGACGGTATCTATACCGCCTGGTACAGGAAAGATCGAGAAAAAGATTTCGCCTATTCTGCAGAGCTCCCTGCAAATAAAGTAGTTTTATTCAAACGCAAAGACGCTCAAATCAATTATCAAAGTTATTCAGATCTAAAACCCTACACCATCGGCGTTGTTCGCGGATAC
>NZ_LWGJ01001432.1:0-339 GCF_001635845.1 Oleiphilus sp. HI0132
CTATGTCTGGGGGAGTCCATTCAAAACTTATATTTATTTATCTGAAATCTATCAGTATTACGATGTGGGCTAAGAGATCACGAATCTAGTTCAAGCCTCACTAAACGCCTATCGCTAACTAAGTGTAGCGCTAAATTCGAATTTTTCCTTCGAAAACAGTCATAGCGGGGCCTTCCATCATTAACGGTGAGCCGACGCCCTGCCACTCAATTTTTAGATTACCGCCAGGCAAGCGAACCTCAACTGGCGATTCCAGCACACCTCGGCTTATTCCAGCGGCAACAGCCGCACACGCACCGGTACCACAGGCCAAGGTTTCACCCACACCTCGCTCGTAAA
>NZ_LWGJ01001433.1:0-3140 GCF_001635845.1 Oleiphilus sp. HI0132
CTAAGAACAGTAAATAATGTGCAGCCATGGAGACTAAATAATTAGTACAAAATAAAAGTTTCCTACTATGCTTAAACAAGCATAAAAGTGTTACACGACTTAGAAAGAATCACTAACAAATATAATAAAGGGGATGAAACGTAAGCCGTGCTTCTTATAGAGCTGCTTCTGACTAAGCAGATTGCTATAAACCCTGCTTCTCGATTTCATCATTAAAACAAACCATAGCCAAATTCTGGAATAACCTTATTGGTTTCAGATACTTTAAGTAACTAGGTTATCGTTTTATTTTTTAAGTAGTAGCAATGTTGTCGGCCTCTAAAAATGTTCCGCATTACATAAATAGAACAGGCCAGATTGAAAATAATAACTAGATATTTTTGACATCTTGATTTGCCACACAACGGTTAAAGACGTGATTATGCCCCTTAACGAATAAAGTTCGGCAAATTCACTTCGACTCAGAATCTGGTATGCCTTTGATGAGGATCAACGGATGCCAAATCGTTTACGCAAGCTCAGCATGCTTATTGCCATGCCAAGTCTTTTGCTTGCCTCCAGGAATGTATTTTCTGAATACGCTCTTAACCTTCCTGAGCCAGTCTCTCCTGTAACACGGGAAGTATTTGACCTCCATATGATGACGGCCTACATCGCACTGATCATTATGATCCTCGTCACCGTCGTCATCTTTTACTCCATATTCAAATTCAGAAAGTCGAAAAATTACGAAGCCGACCAAGAATTTCATAACAGCAAGTTTGGCACATGGTCCTGGATTCTGGTGCCGATTATTGTACTCGCTATTGATTTAAGTATTGCTGGCAGCGCAAGCTCTACCTTTGACTTAATTGAAGATAAGACCCCAGCAGACCTGACAATTAAAGTGACAGGTTCCCAATGGAAGTGGACATACGAGTACATGGAAGACGATATTAAGATCGTCAGTAACCTACTGCCTGAGGAACAAGCTGGTGATCGCTATTTAAGAATGGTGGATAACCCTCTCTACCTACCTACTGACCGACGAATTCGTTTCCTTCATACCGCAACCGATGTTCTTCACGCTTGGTGGGTTCCGGCAATTGCGGTTAAGAAAGACTCCATTCCCGGCTATATCAACGAAACCTGGACTATTATCGAGAAGGCTGGCACGTATCACGGCCAATGTGCCGAAAACTGTGGTACGGGGCACGCTTTCATGCCCATTCAAGTTGAAGCGATTGCCGGTAGCGAGTTTGATTCATGGATGACAAAGCAAAAGGAAATCAAGATAGCGAAAGAGAAGGAAGCTTCTTCAGACACTGTCTGGCCAATGCAAGAATTAATGGCTCGGGGCGAGTCCCTCTACAACACCAACTGCGGAGCCTGCCACCAAGTCGATGGCTCTGGTGTTCCCCCCGCATTTCCAGCGCTGGCTGGTAGCGAAATTGCCAAAGGCGACCCCGCTAAACATCTTGAAGTCGTAATCAAGGGTGTATCGGGTACAGCCATGGCTGCTTGGGGCGCTCAGTTGAATGACCTGGAAGTGGCAGCAATCGTAACCTACGAAAGAAATGCCTGGGGTAATAACACAGGTGATGTTGTGCAACCAGCTGATGTCAAAGCGGCGCGCTAGGAGGAGATAATCAATGAGTTCTACTATTACAATTGATGAACAAAATCAGGACGTTTCAAGCGCCGATCATGATCACCACAATGAGCCACCGAAGGGTATAGGCCGCTGGTTATTCAGCACTAACCATAAAGATATTGGTACCATGTACCTGGTGTTTTCTCTCATTATGTTATTTTTGGGTGGTGGTATGGCAATGCTCATTAGAGCAGAGTTGTACTTTCCTGGCTTGCAGTTTTTGGAGCCTGACCTTTTCAATAACATGGTCACTACACATGCCTTGATTATGGTCTTTGGTGTTGTCATGCCTGCCGCAGCTGGTATGGCGAATTGGATGATCCCACTTCAAATCGGTGCGCCAGATATGGCATTGCCACGCTTAAATAACTTGAGTTTCTGGCTATTACCCGCCGGGGCTGCCCTGCTTATTTTGTCAGTCATCGTACCGTTTTTCGGTGGCGGCGCCCCCGTCAATACAGGCTGGACCTTGTACCCTCCCTTATCTGTTCAAGCGGGAATGGGGATGGATCTGCTGATCTTTACTCTTCATGTATTAGGCATATCATCGATACTCGCTGCCATCAATATCGTTACAACGGTATTGAATATGCGCGCTCCCGGCCTTGATATGATGAAACTACCCTTGTTTGTCTGGGCATGGCTATTTACAGCAATTCTATTGATTATGATCATGCCAGCACTTGCTGGCGGCGTAACCATGCTTTTGTTTGACCGTCACTTCGGTACCAGTTTCTTCGACGCTGCTGGCGGCGGCGACCCTGTGTTATTCCAGCATTTATTCTGGTTCTTTGGTCACCCGGAAGTATATGTACTATTACTACCTTCTATCGGAGTTTTAGGTGTTATTGTTCCAACATTCTGCCGTAAGCCTTTGTTTGGCTACCGCCCATTAGTTTGGTTTATGGGTATTCTGCTGGTCTTGGGTATGGTCGTATGGGCTCACCATCAATACACCATTGGCATGTCTGTCCTCGCGACCAACTACTTTATGATTGGTACAATTTTAATCTCGATCCCCGTTGGCCTAATGCTGTTCAACTTTATCTTAACGATGTGGCGTGGCTCTATTACCTTTGAAACACCCATGCTCTTCGCCATTGCCATCATTGTGATGTTCTCATTTGCAGGAACTACAGGTGTCATGCTGGCGGTTGTACCTGCAGATTTGCAATACCATGACACCTACTTTGTGGTCGCACATTTTCACTACGCATTAATACCCGGCGCACTATTCGGGCTCTACGCAGGTGTATTCTATTGGCTGCCAAAGTGGACTGGCCATATGTATAACGAAACGCTGGGTAAAATCTTTTTCTGGTGGACAACCATCGGCTTTAACCTGACGTTCTTCCCTCAACACTTTTCGGGCTTAGCGGGTATGCCACGCCGTATCGTTGATTACAGCGTGCAGTTTATTGAGTTTAACCAGATATCGAGCATTGGTGCCTTTATCTTCGGCCTATCTCACCTACTCTTTGTCTACATCATTATTCAAACTATACGT
>NZ_LWGJ01001434.1:0-293 GCF_001635845.1 Oleiphilus sp. HI0132
ATTTAGATGGAATGGCATATGAAAAAATTATTTGAGAATAATATTCAGAAATTTAACTCTCTGGAATCAGAACAATATTTGATTGGGGCAATGCTTCAACACCTTGTCGATGATTACGAGCTACCAAATTATTTATCGATAGAGCTTTATTCTTTAAATAAGCATGTACTCATTGTTGAAGCTATAGATTGGGTGCTGAAATCAGGGATGGAGTTTTCTGTTTCTGAAGTAGTCAATATATTGAAGATAAATGACAAATTATCTTATATCGGCGGCGAAACTTATCTAAATGC
>NZ_LWGJ01001435.1:0-2022 GCF_001635845.1 Oleiphilus sp. HI0132
AACCTTGGGATTGGCAATATGAAAATTATGTTGCCGATGGTGAGTCGTGTAGAAGAAGTGGATGCGTTCAGAGAGTTGCTTGACCAAGCAGTGGCTCAGCTACTTGCAATGGGGCTTAAAGTTGCAAAGCCAAGCGTGGGTATAATGGTAGAGGTGCCAGCAGCAATGATGGCCCTGCCACACCTATCAAAGCGAATTGACTTTATATCTATTGGTTCTAATGATCTAACGCAGTACCTACTTGCAGTGGATAGGAATAATCCGAAGGTCTCTGACTTATATAACTTTCTAAACCCGGCGGTATTGGCAAGTATTAATCATATTGTATGTACTGCTCAATCCCGTCGACTTAAGGTGTCTTTGTGTGGTGAAATGGCCTCTGACCCTGTAGCGGTTATTTTACTACTTGGAATGGGGATCAATACACTAAGTATGAGTGCCTTTAATATTCCCAAGGTTAAGTGGGTAATTCGTTCGTTTTCGCATAAGAAAGCCAGGCAGCTTCTAACAAAAGCGCTGAATCTCGAAAATGAAAGCTGTATACGTGAGATGCTTGAGGATGAGCTCGAGAGTGCTGGTTTGGGGGGCTTGATTCGAGCGGGGGCTTAGCGTTTGCGCAAATAAAAAATCCCTTTTAAAGAGCTGGCGCGCATTAAGAGGGATCCGATAAGTGCTTTTAGTCTTCTAGAACTGTAGGAAGTTGCTTGCGATGGCTCCAATGGCAACGACAAGTGATACCACTGCAATCATATTCGCCTTCTTGGCTTGCTGAACATAAGGCTGCATATCTTGCTGAACTTGGATTTGTGCCTGTGCGGCACTTACTTTCGCTGCGACGGCCTCGGCAGCACTGCTCGCGGCTTTTTCACCCATAGCGGTTCCTGCTTCGGCGCCAGTCTGGGTTGCTATATCTTTTATTTGCTGTAGTGCAGCAGGGGAAAGATCGGCACGACTTTCAATCAGGTCTCTAACTGCTTTGATCTCTGCAGTGATCTGGTTTTGGAACTGAACACCGGTTTGCTTAAGGCTGGCGTCGAGTACTGACTGTGAAACATGGTTGACGTTCTGATCTTGCCTTGCGCTAAGTTTACGTATTTCACTCTGATTCTCGTGAATATTTGTTTCAAGACGATGCAGCGAGCCGCTGATTGGTTGTAGCGCATCTTCGATCGCTCTGGCGAT
The DNA here is from genome assembly GCF_001635845.1 of Oleiphilus sp. HI0132. Lineage (NCBI taxonomy): Bacteria > Pseudomonadati > Pseudomonadota > Gammaproteobacteria > Oceanospirillales > Oleiphilaceae > Oleiphilus > Oleiphilus sp. HI0132. The sequence goes on from NZ_LWGJ01001435.1 coordinate 1,183, forward strand.
TAGTTTGGATGATACTTTTTCGATTAGTTCCTGGCTCATTTCTTCTTCCTCTTCCTCTGGGGAGCTGGTCGCAATAGGTTCTTGTTCTAATGGTTCGCTTTCAGTACTACTTAATTCAGGTAGATCACCTGTATCGAGAGTGACTGCGCTGAGTTCTTCTGGCTCGGCTGAATCGGCCGCAATATCAGGAGCAGGGCGACTGTTAAGTTCTTCGATAAGTTCAGCTAATCTATCTGGCTTTGCGGGCTTGCCTAGCATGGCGTAGGCACCGGAAGATAGCATTTCTGCTTCATACTCTGGCCCTTCCTTAGAGGTGTACATAAGGATAGGGATATGCGCTGTTTTGGGGTTTTGACTGATCTCTCGAGTGGTAGCCAAGCCGTCCATTCCGGGCATCATATGATCCATGAATATAAGATCGGGCAATGGTGAGCTTTCTAAATAGCTTAAAGCTTCTTCGCCTGATTCCACCATATTAACTTCGAGGCCGTTCTTTTGAACAAGTCGACTGAGCATTATCCGTGCGGATTTTGAATCATCGACGACCAGCGCTGTGTTGACAGCCATGCTTTCTCCTAAAAACAATGCGATATATGCTTTAAGCATAGATGATTTCAGGAAAAGTACTGCAGTTTTTGTGTGGCTTATGTAAGAAAAAGTGAAATTAGTTCAGATGGGTGTTGAATTTGGTAATCGGCTGGCCATTTTTTGGCCGATTTGTGACACTTAATATAGCCGTATAGCGCACTTACTGTAATCATTTCAGCAGCTTGACCTGCTTGAATGTCTCTTTCGTGATCGCCAGCGTAGACGATATTACCGGGCGCAAGGCCAAGTTGC
>NZ_LWGJ01001436.1:0-775 GCF_001635845.1 Oleiphilus sp. HI0132
GCTTAAAGTTGCAAAGCCAAGCGTGGGTATAATGGTAGAGGTGCCAGCAGCAATGATGGCNCTGCCACACCTATCAAAGCGAATTGACTTTATATCTATTGGTTCTAATGATCTAACGCAGTACCTACTTGCAGTGGATAGGAATAATCCGAAGGTCTCTGACTTATATAACTTTCTAAACCCGGCGGTATTGGCAAGTATTAATCATATTGTATGTACTGCTCAATCCCGTCGACTTAAGGTGTCTTTGTGTGGTGAAATGGCCTCTGACCCTGTAGCGGTTATTTTACTACTTGGAATGGGGATCAATACACTAAGTATGAGTGCCTTTAATATTCCCAAGGTTAAGTGGGTAATTCGTTCGTTTTCGCATAAGAAAGCCAGGCAGCTTCTAACAAAAGCGCTGAATCTCGAAAATGAAAGCTGTATACGTGAGATGCTTGAGGATGAGCTCGAGAGTGCTGGTTTGGGGGGCTTGATTCGAGCGGGGGCTTAGCGTTTGCGCAAATAAAAAATCCCTTTTAAAGAGCTGGCGCGCATTAAGAGGGATCCGATAAGTGCTTTTAGTCTTCTAGAACTGTAGGAAGTTGCTTGCGATGGCTCCAATGGCAACGACAAGTGATACCACTGCAATCATATTCGCCTTCTTGGCTTGCTGAACATAAGGCTGCATATCTTGCTGAACTTGGATTTGTGCCTGTGCGGCACTTACTTTCGCTGCGACGGCCTCGGCAGCACTGCTCGCGGCTTTTTCACCCATAGCGGTTCCTGCTTC
>NZ_LWGJ01001437.1:0-21130 GCF_001635845.1 Oleiphilus sp. HI0132
TCAAGCATTATAATTCCGCGTTTTATCTGGACATAAAGGTTGGCCCATATGTTGCGGATCGCACATGACGCACTGACGTTTGATGACGTTCTCTTGATTCCTGGTTATTCCGAAGTTCTTCCTAACGAAGTTTCTCTTAAAACTCGCCTGACGAAAGGCATCACCTTGAATGTTCCTCTGGTATCTGCCGCGATGGATACGGTGACTGAAGCTCCTTTGGCAATTGCCATGGCGCAGGAAGGTGGCATTGGTATCATTCACAAAAACATGACCGCTGAGCAGCAGGCGGCAACCGTTCGTGCTGTTAAGAAATTTGAAAGTGGTGTAGTGAAAGACCCTATTACCGTTGCTTCAAATATGACGGTACGAGAAGTGTTAGAGCTGACGGCAGCTAACAAAATTTCAGGTTTACCGGTTGTTGACGGTAAAGACTTGGTCGGTATTGTCACTGGCCGTGACATCCGCTTTGAAGGCAGTTTGGATACTAAAGTCTCAAGTATCATGACACCTAAAGATAAGCTGGTGACCGTAAAAGAAGGCGCTACTTCAGACGAAATTCGCGAGTTGCTGCATAAGCACAGAATCGAAAAAGTATTAGTGGTTAACGATAGTTTCGAACTAACCGGCCTTGTAACGGTTAAAGATATCCAAAAGTCGCAAGACTATCCAAATGCTTGTAAAGATGAAGCAGGACAGCTCAGAGTTGGTGCTGCTGTGGGTACGGGTGCTGGCACTGAAGAGCGCGTTGATGCATTGGTGCAGGCAGGTGTTGACGTGATTGTTGTCGATACGGCACACGGACACTCTAAAGGCGTTATTGACCGTGTTCGCTGGGTAAAAGAAAACTACCCGCAGGTGCAAGTGGTTGGTGGTAACATCGCAACAGCTGAAGCGGCGATAGCATTGGCTGAAGCAGGTGCAGATGCGGTTAAAGTCGGAATTGGCCCGGGCTCAATTTGTACGACACGAATTGTGGCTGGTATTGGTGTTCCTCAGGTTTCTGCGGTGGCTAATGTTAGTGCAGCTTTGAAAGAGCTTGATGTGCCTGTTATCGCTGATGGTGGTATCCGTTTCTCTGGTGATATTGCAAAAGCGATTGTAGCTGGCGCAAACAGTATTATGATCGGTAGTTTGCTAGCCGGTACTGATGAAGCCCCTGGTGAAATCGAATTATTCCAAGGTCGAAGCTATAAGGCTTATCGGGGAATGGGTTCTTTAGGAGCAATGGGCCAGTCTCAAGGCTCTAGTGATCGCTACTTCCAGGACATTAAATCTGGCGTCGACAAGTTAGTACCTGAAGGTATTGAAGGTCGTGTAGCGTGTAAGGGGCCGATGACTGCAATCATTCACCAGTTAATGGGTGGGCTTCGTTCTAGCATGGGCTACACAGGTAGTGGCGATATTGAAACGATGCGCACGGTACCGCAGTTTACCAAGATTACCGCAGCGGGCATGAAAGAAAGCCACGTTCACGATGTGACCATCACCAAGGAAGCACCTAACTATCGTGTTGGCTAGGCTTTAAGTACTTTTTAAGTTTTATTTATATTATGCGGGGCATCTTCTAGTAGAGCCCCGTTTTGTCTTTCTAAGAGGTTGATTTAATCCCATGACAGACCGTCAAGATATTCACGCACAGCGTATTCTAATTTTAGATTTTGGTTCACAGTACACTCAGTTAATCGCACGTCGAGTGCGTGAACTGGGCGTTTTCTCAGAGATTCGTGCCTGGGATATGGACGAAGCCGAGATCCGTGAATACAAGCCGACGGGTATTGTCTTAGCGGGGGGGCCTGAGTCTGTGCCTGAGCCTGGTTCTCCACGTGCACCAGAAGTTGTTTATAGCTTGGGTGTGCCGGTTTTAGGGATCTGTTATGGCATGCAGACTATGGCCGAACAATTAGGCGGCAAGGTTGAAAGCTCTGATGTACGAGAGTTTGGTTATGCCCAGATTAAATCTGAAGGTGATAGTGCTTTGTTCAAAGATATTGCAGATCACATTGAAGGTGCAAACCGCTTATTAGATGTATGGATGAGCCACGGTGATAAAGTTACTGCGATGCCTGAAGGTTTTGAGTTGATGGCCTCAACTGAATCTTGCCCTATTGCTGGTATGTACTGTGCAGAGAAGAATTTCTTTGGTATCCAGTTCCACCCTGAAGTAACGCATACCCTGCAGGGTGAGCGTATTTTAAGTCACTTTGTAAAAGATATTTGTGGTTGTGAATCACTTTGGACGCCAGCAAAGATTATTGAAGATCAGATTGAACGAGTTCGTGCCCAAGTGGGTGATAAGAAGGTCTTGCTAGGTCTATCTGGAGGTGTTGATTCTTCAGTGGTTGCGGCGCTATTGCATAAAGCCATTGGTGATCAGTTAACCTGTGTTTTTGTCGATAACGGCTTGTTACGTAAGAACGAAGGCGACATGGTGATGGAGATGTTCGCCGAAAACATGGGCGTCAAAGTCATTCGTGCTGATGCTGAAGACTTATTCTTGGGTAAGTTAGAAGGTGTTTCTGATCCCGAGAAAAAGCGAAAAATCATTGGTAATACCTTTATTGAAGTCTTCGATGAAGAAGCAACCAAGATTCAAGACGTTGACTTCTTGGCCCAGGGTACTATTTACCCGGATGTCATCGAATCTGCTGCAGCGAAAACGGGTAAGGCGCATGTTATTAAGTCTCACCACAACGTAGGTGGCTTACCAGACGATATGAAGATGGACTTAGTTGAACCTTTACGCGAGCTATTCAAAGACGAAGTTCGTAAGATGGGCTTAGAGCTAGGTCTGCCTTACGACATGGTGTATCGCCACCCCTTCCCAGGGCCTGGCCTAGGTGTTCGTATTTTGGGGGAAGTGAAGAAAGAATATGCAGAAGTTTTGCGCGAAGCCGACGCTATCTTCCTGGAAGAACTTCATAAGGCAGACTGGTATCACAAAACATCACAGGCATTTGTTGTCTTCTTGCCGGTTAAGTCGGTGGGTGTTGTAGGGGATGGTCGTCGTTATGAATGGGTTGTTTCGTTACGTGCCGTTGAAACAATTGACTTCATGACCGCTCGTTGGGCGCACTTGCCTTATGAATTACTAGAGACGGTATCGAATCGAATTATTAACGAGATCGAGCATATTTCGCGTGTCGCATACGATGTCAGCTCTAAGCCGCCAGCGACGATTGAGTGGGAATAATTAGTAAGAAATGACGAAAGATAAGGTCGCATCAAAAAACTCTGGTAAGGAGCAACGCATAATTGATGAGCGTTGGATGCGACGCGCCTTGAACCTTGCAGAAAAAGCGGGCGCTGAAGGTGAAGTGCCAGTTGGAGCTGTCTTGGTTAGAGGTGAAGAGGTTTTAGGTGAGGCCTGGAACCGCCCCATCGCTAGCTGTGACCCGAGTGCCCACGCTGAAGTGAGAGCTATTCGGGCAGCAGCAGAACACGAAAGAAATTATCGCCTGCCTGGTACGACACTTTATGTCACCATAGAGCCTTGCACGATGTGTATTGGAATGCTGGTTCATGCTCGAATTGATCGTTTGGTGTTTGGCGCTCGTGAGCCTAAAGCGGGTGCGGTAGTGAGTCAGAATAACTTATTGAGTCACCCTTCCATGAATACCGAAATAGTCTATGCTGAAGGAATATTGGCGGAACAATGTAGTCAGATAATACGGGACTTCTTCGCGTTTCGCCGCCAACAGAAAAAACAGATCCGGCAGAATGCTTCACAATAATATTTTTTTCATATCAATCTTTTATAATAATCAAGCTAGGCTGTTGGATAGATAAATTCAGAAACAAAGGAAAGTAGAAAGAATGAAAGTACTTGTAACGGGTGGTGCGGGCTATATTGGTAGCCATGTTGTAAAACAGTTGGGTGAATCAGGCCATGACATAGTGGTTTACGATAACTTATCGACCGGCTATGAGTGGGCGGTGACCTATGGTGAGCTTGTTGTTGGTGATATTGCTGATGTTGAAAAACTTGATCAGGTTTTTGCCAAGCACAAGTTTGAAGCAGTCTTACATTTTGCCGCGAACATTGTGGTGCCCGAGTCAGTCGTAAATCCACTTAAGTACTACAGTAACAATACTCGTAATACCCTGAATTTACTGACTATTATTGAAAAGTATAAAACGCCTTACATGGTATTTTCGTCAACGGCGGCTGTTTATGGTATGCCGGAAGAGAAAGTAATTAGCGAAGATATGCCACTAGCGCCAATCAACCCTTACGGCGCATCGAAAATGATGAGCGAGCAAATGATTCGTGACCTGTCGGCAGCCAGCGATTTGAATCATGTGATTTTGCGTTACTTTAACGTTGCCGGTGCTGACATTACCAGCCGTTTGGGGCAGGCAACCCCCGAAGCGACTCATCTGATCAAGGTCGCTTGTGAATGTGTAACAGGTGAGCGCGATGGTATGGTGATCTTTGGTACGGATTATGAAACACGTGATGGTACCTGTATCCGCGATTACATCCATGTTGATGATTTGGCTAAAGCGCATGTTATGGCGCTCGATTACATGGCGAAAGGCGGTGAATCGCAAATCCTAAACTGTGGTTATGGCCGTGGCTTTACGGTCAGTGAAGTAATCGATACGGTTAAGGAAAAGTCAGGGCAAGACTTTCCGGTTGAAAATGTCGACCGCAGAGCAGGTGATCCTGATGCGCTGATGGCAAATAATGCCAAAATCAAAGCAGTACTAGGCTGGGAGCCAGATCATGATGACTTAGGTGTGATCGTTAAGTCTGCTTTGGATTGGGAAGCTAAGTGGCAGAAACAAAAAGCTGAGAGTGCAGGCGCTTAATGGCAGACTTCAAACTCGACTCACGCCTGGAAAACGATACGATTCACATAGCGTCTTGGCCATTGTGCGAAGTCTTATTGATGAATGATGTTCAGTATCCATGGCTTATTCTTGTTCCTCGCGTGGGTGATGCAACGGAGTTGTATCACTTAAGTGATGAGCAACGTCAGCAGTTAGATCTTGAGTCGATGTATCTTGGGCAAAACCTAATGCAGCTATTCTCGGGTGATAAGCTTAATATTGCCGCCTTGGGGAACGTTGTAAAACAGCTACATATTCATCATGTTGTGCGTTTTGAAGGTGACCCGACATGGCCAGCGCCAATTTGGGGTAAATTGCCTGCTCAGTCTTATAGCACAGATGAACGCCAGGCTACCTTGCTCAAGCTTAAGCGTATTATTGATAAAGACTGGTCTAACTAGTTATTGTCAATGAAGTACGACAGTTCAGCCGTTTCCAAATACCTGGATACCTATGCAGAGCCTGATATCCAAGCTCTGCAACGCTCCCTGGAAAGACCTTTCGACGCTGTGCTGGTTATTCCTGTTTATGATGAGCCCATCACTCAACTCTTAAAGATTATCGATAAAGTTAGCGCTCATTCGGCTGTTTTGATTTTCGTTTTCAATGCACCGGATGTTGATGAGCCTGAAGTTGCTGCTGCGCAGCAGCGAACACGAGAGGCGCTTGAAAGTCTGGTAAAGCAAACGCAGGCTAGGCAAGAGTCTGAGCTATTTCGAGCTAATATTTCCTCCACGCTGACCCTATATTGTATGAGCTATTGTCACGCGGAGCGCCTGTTGTCACCAAAGCAGGGAGTTGGGCTTGCCAGAAAACTCGGTATGGATCTCGGCCTAAAGCTCGTGCAGCAACAATATTTGAGTACCGGGAAACTAGCCGATTGGCTGCATTCAAGTGATGCGGATGTGAGTTTACCTGAGAGCTATTTTAATATCTCAGTGGATGACTCAAGCGCTGCCGCTGCGATTTACCCCTTCAAACATATTGCTGAGCTCGGGTATGAAACAGCGATGAGCTTGTATGATCACTCCTTGCGTTATTATGTTGATCAACTCCAGCAGGCTGGTTCACCTTATGCCTTCCACACAATCGGGTCATTGATAGCTGTTAGCCCTATCGCTTATGCGCTGGTGAGGGGGTTCCCGAAACGTTCAGCAGGTGAAGACTTCTATTTATTGAATAAGCTCGCGAAAGTTGGGCGTATTCATTCCTTGGAAGCTCCCACGATAGAAATTTCCGGGCGTCCTAGTCACCGTGTTCCCTTTGGCACCGGACCTGCGCTGCTAAAAATTAGCCGCATGGAAAAACCTGACAAGGTTTATACTTTCTATCATCCACAGTGCTTCAAACTGTTAAAAAAACTTCTAAGTATCATTTCAAATTCAGGACAGTCCTTCTCGTCTGCTGAGCTTCTGTTTGAAGCGATTAAAGATACAATGAGTGATGTCGATAGTGCAGCAGTGATTCAAGCGCTCTGTAATTTGAAGATAGAGAAGCAATTTAAACATCTTTCCCAAAAACGTGATTCGATAAGCTTTCAACGCGCTTTTCATATCTGGTTTGATGCTTTCGTCACGCTGCGCTTTATTCACGAAGTGCGTGACAGTCACTACCCGAATGTTAGTTTTAATGAGCTGCCTGAATTATCAAGCGAGATAGACCGGTAAGAGAGTTTTGATGACAGATACCTTAAGCAGAAGTGGAAAGCAGAGTGTGATTTCAGGTTTGATTCCCTGGGAATACCAAACCGGTTCAGGCATGACTTTAAGAGGCCATTACACCGAGCCTAGCGGTAAGCCTATGATCCACTTTATTCATGGTAATGGCTTCTGTGGCCTGACTTTTGAAAATCTTTTATCGCACTTTCAAGCTGATTATGACTTGTTTATCAGTGATGGTCAGGGGCATGGCGACAGTGATGCTGGTGGAAAATACCCAGGTTGGAATCGAAGTGCCAAGTATTTTGCAGAGGTATGGTCGAATTTTGAAGGTATGTGGGGCAAGGTGCCACGCATCGCGATGGGGCATAGCTATGGTGCCATCATGTCGACACTGATTATGTCTAGGCAGCCGAAATTATTCGATATGGGAATCCTAATGGACCCTGTCTATATGCCTCCAGTGATGGCGCGAACCGCGACAAGCCTAAAGACGCTTGGTTTGTCAAAGCGGATGCCCCTCGTTCGACAAGCCAAGGCTCGAACAGAGTCTTGGGAAAACTTCCAGGCCGTTTGGGATTACTTATACCAACGAGGTACTTTTAAGGGCTGGAAAGATGAGTGTCTTAAGTCTTATATTGACCATGCATTGATTGAAAGTGACGATGGCTCAATGCGCTTGAAATGCCCGCCTCGTATTGAAGCATCTATCTTCTCTGCTTATGCTAAGGGACTATGGCCAGCGATTCGCCGCATTGAAGCACCGATGACCATGCTCTATGGTGATCGGACTTACCCCTTTGTGAAACGCTCTAAAGCAAAAGTTCACGAAGCAAATTTGAATTACGATTTTATTGAAATGCCGGGTGGGCACTGTTTTATGCAAGAACAGCCTGAGCGCACGGCGCAAGAGATCAAACAAAAACTACGATTTAGTTTGTAGGTTTATGATGCGTTTAAGAGATCTAAAAGGCTTGGGTCCAAAAAGCGAAGCGGACTTGCTTGCTGTTGGCGTCTGTTCTGTAGAAGAGTTAAATCGGATTGGTCCCATTGAAGCATTTCTCAAGCTTAAAGCCTCGAATGATAAAGTCAGCCTAAATTTTCTGTACGCTTTAGTTGGTGCTGTTAAAGGTGAACATTGGCTAGACGTGGCCCGGCGAGAGAAGTCTTATTTGCTTAGCGAGTTAGATGGTTGCCAAGAGCTGGAGAGGATGTTTTCTCAAGATACTACGACTTAAGCAAGTTAGAGCCTTATGGTTATTCATTAAAAAGCATTTGTTAAAGAAGAAAGAAGTGAACTTCTTGAGCTACGTTAAAGTCTGCATTTAAGACTCTGACAACTCTAATAGGGTGCGCCATGCGCACCTCTGAACTCCGTGGCTCAAACAAACATAAATAGGGGTGGCCAAACCAATTCCCCCAGGCCTGTAGGCAGAGCCTTCCACGGCTCGCATGAGGGCTAGCACGAGGTTGATCAAGCGAGAGGTGGATCCTATGCCTACGGAGGAGACGATCAAACTCCGCTGGTGCGCACGGCGCACTCTATTGATATAGAAACGTCAGCTTTTGGCACTACTTTGTCACACATAACCATCAAAGCAATAAATCGCAGCCAATAAAAAACCCGACTAAAGAGTCGGGTCAAAGAAAATCATGAAATCTGTTTCCGAAACCGTGGGCCTGAATCGCTGTTCCGTACTTCGATGATGTAATCATATGACAGGTGATGCCTTGGGTCTGTAGCAAAAGTTTTGCGATGTGTAACATTTGATTAACAAGATCTTTTTTGAGTTGTGAACTGTTACCTAGCAAATTCTCGGTAATTGGTCAGCGTAACGCCACTCAATCAGGCGTTTACCGCCAAAGTTTGTAGTGAGTTGAATCAGCTCGTTTTCATCTTTGATTAGTTCGCCAATGATTTCAGCATCTCGACCTTTAGGGTGTTGTTTCATCACTTGCAGCAGTTGTTTCGTCTGCTCAGCTGGGCAGATTGCAACAAGTTTACCTTCGTTGGCAATATGCAGTGGATCTAAGCCTAGTAGTTCAGCCGTTGCGGCGACTTCAGGTTTAATAGGAATGTTTGCCTCTTCCAGGCTAATACCTAAAGCTCTGCCTTGGCATAGTTCGTGTAAAACCGCAGCGAGTCCACCTCGGGTTGGGTCGCGCATACAGCGAATAGCGGGGGCAGCTTCCAGCATGCTTTCAACCAGATCATTCAGCGCTTGTGAATCAGACTTTAGAGCGGATGAAAAGTTCATACCTTGCCTTTGAGACATAATGCAGGTGCCGTGATCTCCCAGGGTTCCGCTGATAATGACTTTGTCACCAGCCTTTATATTCACAGGTGATAAGTTGATGTCTTCAGGCAATGCGCCTATTCCTGTGGTGTTGATGTAAACACCGTCACCATGGCCTTGCTCTACCACTTTCGTATCACCGGTAACGATTTTAACCCCAGCCTCTTGGGCTGCCTCAGCCATAGAGTCGACAATGCGTTTTAGTTCAGAAAGCGGGAAGCCTTCTTCTAGAATAAAGCCAACACTTAGGTAGAGGGGCTGGGCACCTGACATGCAGACGTCATTGACTGTGCCGTGCACCGCTAAACTACCGATATTCCCGCCAGGGAAAAATAAAGGGGAGATGACATGGCTGTCGGTGGCCATGGTAATGCGAGACTGTGGTAGTGAAAGTGTTGCTTGATCAGACTTTTCTTGTAGGTAGCTATTATCGAAAGCTGGCAAAAAGAGTTCATCAATTAATGTGGCTGACGCTCGGCCACCACTTCCATGAGCCATCTCGATGAACCCATCCTTGAAATCCAGTGTGCTTGAGGTTTTGTTAGTCATTGGCGGGGCTCTGTCTACTGGGTGTTGGGTTGATAGCGATAGTAAGCTGCGCACGCGCCTTCAGATGATACCATGCATGAGCCAAGCGGGTTTTCAGGGGTGCAGGGCTTGTTAAATAGTTTGCATTCGTAGGGTTTTTTTTGCCCCGTCAAAACGGCAGGGCATTCACAGGCTTTGTTGTCAGATGCGATGTCATTGCCGTTTTTTGCGAACGTATCCTTATAGATATACTCGGCATCAAATTGTTGATATTCCTCTCGCAGCTTTAAAGCGCTGTCAGGCATTTCTCCGAGGCCTCGCCATTCGAAACTCTGTCGAAGGTCTAGGTACTTCTTGGTCAGTGCCTGTGCTTTCTGGTTTCCCTCAAAGCTTACTGCGCGCGTATATTGGTTTTCAACCTGGCAGGTGTTTCGGTTAATTTGGCGAACAAGCATTAAAATAGACTGAAGGATGTCCAAGGGTTCAAAGCCGGAAATGGTAATGGCTGTCTGGTAATGTTTGGCAAGTTCAAGATAAGGGCGTTCACCAGTGATAACGCTTACGTGGCCTGGGCCAATTAAACCATCAAGTACTCTAGTTCCAGCTTGTTTAGCTGGCTCTAGAATACCGGTGATTGCCGGAGGTGTCAGTACGTGGTTGCAGTAGATAAATAGGTTTTTAATATTGGCTTTGACAGCGGCGTCGAGCATAGCAACTGTAGGAGGCGTTGTCGTTTCGAAGCCAACAGCAAAGAATACGATATCCTTGCCAGGGTTATCTTGAGCCAGTGTTAGTGCTTCGAGCGGCGAGTAGAGCATGCGCACATCAGCTCCTTGGGCGCGTGCTTTTAACAAGCTCATTGTTTTGCTGCCGGGTACGCGCAACATATCACCATAAGAGCAGAGAATCGTATTTGGCTGCAGTGCGAGCGAGATAGCATTATCGATCGCGCTAATGGGCAGGACACAAACAGGGCAGCCGGGCCCATGGAGCAAGTCGATATTTTCAGGAAGTAAGTCAGGGATACCATAGCGAAAAATGGTATGCGTGTGACCACCACAAAATTCCATCAAGCGATAGCGTTTATCACTCTGTACTTCATTGGCAATGTTTTGGCAGAGCTTCTTGGCGAGTGAGCCTTGTCGAAACTCGCTGATATACTTTAGCTCTGGTGAGGCTTTTGTTTTAGCGCTCATCAGCCTCTCCTTGTGCAAAGAGCGCTAGTGTTCGTTTGGCCTCTTCTTCATCCAGCTTATTGAGAGCATAACCAACATGTAAAATAACATAATCGCCGACATGGACATCTTCGACTAGTGCCGTCGAAATCTTGGTCTTCACACCGCTTAGCTCAACGATCGCTTGTTCATCATCGAGAAGTGTTTCAATTTTTACCGGAAGTGCAAGGCACATGGTGCTGAGAGTCCTTAGTTATTTTACCAATGGCTCAAGTAAGCTTGACCCAGAGCGATGCCACCGTCGTTGGCGGGCAGCTTGATAGGGAAATATACCTTAAATCCCTGTGAAGTTAAGTGTTCGTTAAGCGATTCTCTGAGAAGCCGATTTTGGAAGCAACCTCCTGAGCAATAGACCGCTTTAGTCTGGCGCTGTTTGCTTGATTTCTCTAACCAACGAACGAGACCATCGACTAACTCGCGATGGAACAAGTATGCAGCCTGAGGTTTATTCTCCATAGCGCTTAAATAAGGAAGAAGCGGGCTAAGTAAGAGTTGGTTTTTCTCATCGATTTTGACAAGAGATTGAACGTGGTCCCTGGAGGCTGATCGAGCCAAAGACTCCAACTCTGCAGCGGCTTGCCCTTCATAAGTACACTCTTGGCGAACGCCGATTATTGAGGCGGCTGCATCGAACCACCTGCCTGCACTGCTCGTAAAATGGTGCGTTCCATTCAGAATGAAATGACTAGTGAGCTCATTCTTGAGGCTATCTGCGTAAGCTTCGAATGCCTGTTCCCTACTTGTTTTTGCCAATAGATTTGCACCAGTTCGCCAGATTTCCCGTGTGGCGATATCGCCACCAGGAATCGCTATTTTCTCAAGGTGTCCGATACGTTCTATCTGCTTCGAGTCTACATAGAATAGCTCACCACCCCAGGCTTGATTATCGTCTCCCAGGCCATTTCCATCGAGTATTAAAGCAAGCGCGGGTAGTTTTGCTTGGCCTGTTTGTTCTGCGAGTAAGGATGTCAGGTGAGCGTGATGGTGTTGAACTTTTATTAGGGGCGAGTTGCTTTTCTGCGAGTTCTTTTCAGCGAAGTGAGTACTTACATAATCTGGGTGAAGGTCTGCGCAGTATTGATCAATCCTATTGCCAAAAAGGTGTTGATAATGCGCGATGTTAGTCTGGAAACGCAGGTAGTTTTCTGGCTTGTCTAACTCGCCATGATAGGGCGATATATAGGCTTTATAGCCTTGAGTTAAGCAAAAGGTATTCTTTAAATGGGCCCCGCACGCAAGAGTGTGTGCTTGCCGATCTGCCAAAGCTATCGAGGCGGGAACTAGCCCACGAGAGCGTCTGATTAGTGCTTTGGGCTCACCTGCTTGGATTACTGAATCATCTGAAGGCGCGACAATATCCCGGTTGTTTAGCAAAGCGTAGTCAGCTAAGGAGGCAAGTCGCTCGATACACTTGTCGTTGTCATAAACTATGGGTTCATCAGGAAGGTTGGCGCTGGTCACGAGTAGTTGATAGTTTTGTGCTTCTTCAAGCCAATTTATTCCTTTTGGCCTGCCAAGCAGGGCATGAAAAATTAGATAATGAAGCGGGGTATAAGGCAACATGCAGCCCAAGTCACTTAGGTTCGGTGCGAGCCAATCTTCCTCTTCTTGCTTAGAGTCAGGCTTTAAACTTCTTTTCTTAGGCAGAAGTACAATCGGTGCGTGAGAAGAATTCAGCTCGTGAAGGCTTGCTCTGTCTAGCTCGACTATGGGCTCAAGTGAAGGCGTATTCAAGGCCATGAGGGCAAAGGGTTTATCAGGGCGTTGCTTAACTTTTCTTAGCCGCTTAATACTCTCAGAATTTTTGGCATCGCAAATTAAGTGGAAACCACCGATGCTTTTTATAGCAATAATAGCGCCTTGCTTTAATTGTTCGGCGCAAAAATCGATTAGTGCCTGATTCTGTTCTAGAGGCAAACGAATACCTTTCTTATCGACTAGCGCTAATTGTGGTCCACAGTCATTGCAGGCATTGGTTTGCGAGTGGAAGCGTTTGGCATTTGAGGGAGTGGAATATTCGTGCTGACAGGTACTACACATGTCGAACTTTGCCATACTGGTGTTGTCTCGGTCGTAGGGCAGATCGGCAATAATGCTGTAGCGTGGTCCACATTGAGTGCAGCTTATAAAAGGGTGAAGGTAACGACGGTTATTTGTGTCAAATAGTTCATCTAGACAAGAGGAACACAGTGCCAGGTCAGGGGATACTTCTGGTGCATTTGTCGATAATGATAGGCTATTGGAATCAGTTTCTGACTCTATGATTGAAAAGCTAGTGGCTGAGATTTGAGGGCTAATACGCTCAAGCTCAATACTCTCCACCTGAGCCGCAGAGGGCTTTGTTGCTAGAAGCTGATTACGGAATTCATCAAGGTGGGCTTGTTCCCCGGTTAATACAATTTCAAGGCCCGAGGAGGAATTTCGGACTGAGCCCGTCAGTGAAAGCGAGTGAGCGAGCCGATAAACAAAAGGCCGAAAGCCAAGGCCTTGTACTCGCCCGCTTACTTTCAGGCGAATACTTGCCGAGTCACTATCTTGTTGGTGCATGTTGATTGAGCCAGCTTAACCACTCTTCCATCCCGTCGCCTGTTTTGGCGGATAGAACGATAAACTTAATATCCGGGTTGATACGACGCGCATATTCGATGCTTTTATCGACATCAAAATCGACATAAGGAAGGAGGTCAGACTTATTGATTAGCATAAGTGAAGAAGCTTTAAACATGTCAGGGTATTTAAGCGGTTTATCTTCGCCTTCCGTGACCGATAAGACCACGACCTTGCTATGTTCTCCTAAGTCGAAAGCAGCGGGGCAAACGAGGTTGCCGACGTTTTCGATAAAAAGAATATCGTGCTCTGCCAGCTCAAGCTTTTTCATGGCATGTCCAACCGCATGAGCATCGAGGTGGCAGCCTTTTCCAGTATTGATTTGAATTGCCTTGGCACCGCTGTCGATGATTCTCTGCGCGTCATTATCTGTTTGCTGGTCGCCTTCAATAACACAGACTCTTTTGTTTCCCTTAAGGGGCTCGATCGTAGCGGTGAGTAGGGATGTTTTCCCGGAGCCTGGACTTGAAACCAAGTTTAAAGCGAGCACTTTATTTGAGGCAAGCAGGGCTCTATTCTTTTCCGCATAGCTATCATTCTTGGCAAGCAGGTCTTGTTCGACCTCAATCAGCCTAGAGTCAGTGTCGTGCTCATGCTCATGTTGATGAGAGTGAGAGGGAGTAGAGCAGCCGCAGGTTGTGCACATGGATATCGATTCTTGTTAGTAAGCTGATAAACATCATAGTAAATGAAACTCGCTCTGGTTAGAATTGCCTCAGGTCAAATATAAGAAACTTAATTTATGAAATGGAACCCTTTTAATCAGAGTATCGGGCTTGCGTTGGGCGGCGGCGCAGCAAAGGGTATTGCTCACATTGGCGTGCTGCAGGTACTGGAAGAGCGAAATGTAGAGATCGATTATATTTCCGGCACCAGTATTGGGGCTTTAGTCGCGAGCTACTATGCCTTCGGTAAGTCGATAGACGAGATCAAGAAAGTGGGCGAGGATATGAGTTTCAGCTCGATGGTCGGTTTGTCGATTCAACGCAAAGGTATCTTCACCACCAAAACCATTCACGAGATGATTTTGCAAGATATCGGTAATGTGGATATACAGGATGCTCGTATTCCTTTGGCGATTTGTACTACCGATATTCATACCGGTGAGAAGGTCATATTAAGATCAGGGAACTTGGCCGATGCGGTGTGTGCGTCAGCGGCAGTGCCAGGGATTTTTGTGCCGGTAGAAATTGAAGGTAGGTCGTTGGTTGATGGGGGTATCACTGAAAACGTACCCGTTTCAGCACTTGAACAGATGGGTGCGGGTATTACTATCGCTGTTGATTTGAATGGCGTGAGTCGCTATCAAGAACCTAAAGATATGGTCGCTATAATGGGGAATGCTATCGATATCGCAATTGATCAGCGTACCAAGGAGCAGTTGAAGAGGGCTGATTTGGTCTTGTCATTTGACTTGGCTAAATATAGTCGGTTTGGTAACCACGAACAGTTTGCGCCGGTATTCCAATATGGATACGACTTCACCGCAAAGAAGATATCACGCTTGTTCTGGTATCGGAAAATACGGCTTTTATATTTTCTTAGCGAGGTCCTGAAAGTGATTATTCCTCTCAAGGTGCCTATCATTCTGAACTTCAAAAGCTATTTGACCAGGCGGAGAAAGAAGATTCTTTCTAAAGTAGACTAATGCTTATATGAGAGCGAAAATACCGTGGAATTGAGAGCTGTGGTATGAGTTTATTGCGAGTGTCATTTGATGGGTGAACATTATCACTAGTCTGGGTTGTTTGTTCAATTGATGAAACAAACACTGAAGTCGGTTGTGCTATTTCTTTAGTTTATTGTCCAGAGAGCTTTAGACCATAGTCTAGTGCTCGACCAAGGTCTAATTGGCGGCGGCCAGAATATGTTGACAATAAGAGTTATATCTACTTACTCGGTAACATAGACTTCAAGGAGCCTGTCATGAGCTTAGCTGCCCAGAATAACTACACTACCTCTAATTCAACCAGTGATTTTGTGCCAAACATCGATAAAGTTGGCTATCAGAGCCTGTATCAAATGTCGATAGAGAAGAATGAAGACTACTGGCGAAAAGAAGCTGAGCGCTTGTATTGGGATAAACCCTTCACCAAAGTCAAAGATGTCTCATTTGCAAAAGATGACTTACATATTTCATGGTATGAAGATGGAGAGCTGAATGTTTGTTACAACTGTGTAGACAGGCATTTAGAAACGCGAGCAGACCAGGCAGCCATAATTTGGGAAGCCGATGAACCGGGCCACAGCAAGACAATTACCTATCGAGACTTACATCGAGAGGTGTGTCAGTTGGCTAATGGCCTGGAATCTATGGGAGTAGGTAAAGGTGACCGTGTCGTACTGTATATGCCTATGATTCCCGAGGCATCGTATGCGATGCTGGCGTGTGCTCGTATTGGTGCCATTCATTCAGTGGTATTTGGTGGTTTTTCGGCAACAGCTTTAGCAGATCGCCTGGATGATTGTGAGGCAAAAGTCGTGATTACGGCGACAGAGGGTGTGCGTGGTGGGAAATCTATCCCGCTTAAGTCAAGTGTGGACGACGCGCTGGAGATATCCAAACGTAATACTGTCAAAAATGTACTGGTTGTTGAAACAACCCATAACACAGGTTCAACTCGTCATAACTGGGACGTTGACTATCGTCGCTTGGTGGCTGAGCAAGCTGACAAGCATACAGCCGTTCCGGTAAATGCTGAAGATCCATTGTTCATTCTTTATACCTCTGGTTCTACCGGTAAACCAAAAGGTTTACAGCATTCCAGTGGTGGATATTTGACTTATGTGACGTCGACCTACTACTACACATTCGACCATAAAGAAGGTGATGTGTTCTGGTGCTCGGCAGATGTTGGCTGGATTACCGGCCATAGTTACATCGTTTATGGACCCTTGGCGAATGGTGCCACAACGCTCATGTATGAAGGCGTTCCCAATTATCCGAGTATGGGGCGCTTTGGTGAAGTAATTGATCAGCACAAGGTGACAGTTTTCTATACAGCGCCGACGGCTATTCGTACCTTAATGGCTAAAGCGGACGAAGCGACTGGGTCTAGTAAACGTGATTCACTGAGAATTCTTGGTACCGTAGGGGAGCCGATTAACCCGGAGGTATGGCGTTGGTATTATACTGAGTATGGCCATAGCAAATGTCCGGTTGTTGATACATGGTGGCAAACTGAAACGGGTGGTCAGATGATGACGCCTTTACCCTATGCAACAGAATCTAAACCGGGGTCTGCCTGTCATCCACTATTTGGTATACAAGCAGAGTTGGTAGATACCAATAGTGATATTCTCCAAGGTGAAACGAGTGGTCATTTGGTTATTATGGACTCCTGGCCGGGGCAGGCTCGTACCATCTGGAATGATCACGCACGGTTTATCGAAACCTATTTTTCAACTCATGACAATATGTACTTTACAGGCGACGGTGCCAAGCGAGATGCTGATGGCTATTTCTGGATTACCGGGCGTGTTGATGATGTCTTGAATGTTTCAGGTCATCGCTTAGGAACCGCTGAATTAGAGAGTGCTTTGGTGTCTCATCCTGATGTGGCGGAAGCAGCTGTTGTTGGTTATCCACATGATATCAAAGGTGAAGCTATCTATGTTTACGTGACGCCGATGGATGGAGTTGAACTTGCAGCCAATGCAACGGAGTTACTGAAGCAACATGTGAGAGTCGAAATGGGGCCCGTTGCGACTCCTGAGCTGATTCAGTGGGTCGATGCCTTACCCAAGACGCGATCTGGCAAGATCATGCGCAGGATCCTTCGCAAAATTGCTGCAGATGACTTTGGCAACTTGGGGGATACCTCAACGCTGAACGACCCTTCAGTAGTTGATGTGCTGATCGAGGGTCGTTTGAACCGCACTGACTCATAACTATAGGGTTGCTCGAGGGGAGATGAAAGGCATTATCTACCCCTCGAAAATTATGACCAGTCAGGCTATGCTGTTCTCCAAGGAACGTATTCTAATAATAAACATTGAACAGACATTCAATCCTGTTCGGAGAACTTATGTACCATTTTCATATCGCAGATGATCATCCACTTTTTCGCAGTGCCTTGTTAGAAATTATTAACGCCCACTTTGAAAACGTTACGATCACTGAATCGTCTGACCTGGAGACGACTCTGGCAGCCATTGCTGAAGACCCGGAGCTAGACCTTTTACTACTTGATCTGCATATGCCCGGCAGCCAAGACCTATTTGGCTTGGTGACAGTACGTGAGAAATTTCCTTCAATTCCGGTTGCTGTCGTGTCTGCTCGTGAAGATGCCGAGACGATAAGTCGCTCAATTGGTCATGGTGCAAGCGCTTATATTCCTAAATCAGCGTCGCCAAAAACTATCTATGAAGCATTGCAGTGCGTGACTGAGGGTGAGAAGTGGGTGCCTGAAGAAGTGCGCAGCCGCCTAAGGCGAATCGATGAAGAAGAGATGGACCTGGCTACCAAGATTGCTTCATTGACCCCTCAACAGTACAAAGTACTTTGCTTCCTGAGGGAAGGCTGGCTGAACAAGCAAATTGGATATGAAATAGGTGTGACTGAAGCAACTGTGAAGGCGCACATTACGGCGATATTTAAAAAATTAGGCGTGAGTAACCGTACACAAGCAGTCATTGTCTTGAGCAAGTTGTCTTTGGATGAGGCGTCTGAGTAAGGTTTGAGGTTATCCCAGTCTTACCCGATACACTTCTGACAATGAGGTTTGCTGTTGTCGGGCAATATGCAGTGCATGATCAGTAAGAGGCGTCATGCCATTTTCGATTGCGGCTTTTTCGATATCTGTCGCACTTACTTTTGGCTTGATCATGTCTCGAATATCGGGTGATAGTGTCAACAGTTCATATACTGCAACACGGCCTTTATGGCCTGTCATATGGCAGTTATCACAACCAGCGCCCTGATAGAATACTTCATCCTCACTCAGACCCAAAGCTTTCCGTACAATAGGGGATACCTGCTCTTCTTCCAGGCAGTGAGGACAATTCCGTTTAACAAGTCTTTGAGCCAGTACCGCTAGTAGCGTTGCATTTAGGAGATAGGCTTGTACGCCGATTTCAAGTAGACGGGTAATGGTCGAAGCGGCACTGTTGGTATGTAAGGTTGATAACACCAAATGCCCTGTAAGTGAGCTTTCTACTGCCATTTTAGCTGTTTCTTCATCTCGTATTTCACCGATCATAATGGCGTCTGGGTCGTGGCGAAGAATATTTTTGAGTGCACGTGCAAAGCTATAATCTATGGCATTGTTGACCTGGATTTGCAGAATATCATCGATATGGAATTCAACCGGATCTTCAACGGTGATGATATTGATTTCACGTTGTTTGATGGATTCGAGTGCCGCATAAAGTGTGGTGCTTTTTCCGGAGCCAGTAGGGCCGGTCACTAAAATCAGGCCACTGCTTTTGTTAACGAGTTGGGTAAACAGTTCCGAGTCTTTTTCATTGAATCCTATGGCATCGATATTATTGATACTGGTCGAAGTATCGAGGAGACGGATTACTACGCTTTCTCCATGAATAGTCGGCATGATCGATACGCGCAAATCAATCGATTTATCTTTGCTAGTGATTTTGGTCCGACCATCTTGAGGCAAACGATGCTCAGCGATATTCATTCCTGAGATAATCTTGATACGGGCAACAGCGGCAGGCAACATTTTAATATCAAAGTTGCGTATTTTTAGCAGACTGCCATCAATACGGTAGAGAATATCAACGCTTTTTTCTTTGGGCCTGATATGTATGTCTGATGCTCTGCGGGTTACCGCATCGGCGATCAAATTATGTATTAGCTTAACGGTTGGTTTATCTGATGCGAGCTTTATAGCTTGTTGAGCTTCCCAGCTATTGCTCAAGCTGGTGCTGGGCATATCCTTTAGAACATCATCAATATCGGTTGAGCCATAATATTGAGAAATTGCGTACTCTATATCACTTGCGGTACTCAATACCGGCTCGATGACTTGTTCAGATAAAAAATGCAGTAGGTTGATGGTTTCGTTATCAGACGGGTCTTCCATCGCCACGACTAAGCGATCTTTGTGAGCCATGAGGGGAATAACAGCATGTGCTCTGGCAAACTCGGCAGGAACTAGTTGCAACGCATGTTCATCAACGTCAAACCCGGCGAGCTGAATAAAAGGTATCTCCAGACAGCAGGAAAGTGCATTGCGAACCTGGTGGTCGCTAGCGTAGCCCAAGCGCTGCAATATATGCCCTAGCATTTCTTTCTTGCCCTCAGCAATTTGTTTATGCAGGGCGGTGCTTAACTGTTTTGACGTGATAATGCCGGTTTGCAGTAATATCTGCCCAAGATGCTGGTGTTGATAGCTTTTACTTTTTTCAAGTGACTCTACAAGCTGTTCACGATTTGCAATCAAGAAATAGGCTCCAAAACTAATTATATCCTTATTAGTTTAGTAGAAGATCGCCGCAAATGTGTATTCAAAGCACTTTGGCTTGAGCCGAGTCACTTTAGTGTTCATTTTCCAGCGCGGCTATCATTGCACAGAAGTAGCCATCATCTTTTAGTTGTGAATGGTCTTCTGTATTAGCTGAAATGACACTTGTCATATTATTTATCTGATCAAGTGGGCTTAAGGAAGCATGTTTAGCAATTGAAAGATCATCTGCTAGGTTCAACCAGTATATTTGTTCCAATGAAACAGAGTCACTTTCGTTCCACTCAACATAGTTAGCATAGTGGTCGAGTGAGATCTGCCTACCTAGGGTATCGAAGTTCATCAGGCTGTTTGCTTCGTTCATCGAATTCGCGATAAAGTCTGGAGCAATGCTGGATATCGACTTAAACTCGTTCAGTGCCTGTTGATTTACCGGTAAGCGGGCAATAAGGTCTTGTTCATACACCACTCTATGCACTCGGTTAGCGAGAAGAACTTGAGCTTTTTCAACCCACTTAGGGCTACCAACTTTGGGCGAGCCTGACAGGTAGACCTGATCAACGTGAATACCTTCTTGCTCGAAGCCTGCTGCACTTAGTTGCGCCAGTGCGCCGGCTAAGCTATGGCCAAATACCCATAGTTTGTTGCTTTGACCCTTTCGTGCTCTAACGCTTGCCAATAGCGATGCCCACTCTGAGCTTAATACTTGAGAGAAGCCGTGATGCGTTTTTTCACCTAGTGTAAAGCTATGTTCAAAATCGTCTGAAGTCCCATCGGAATTGTAAAGCCACTCCTTGTTACTATCCGTGTATCTATAGGTAATGAGCATTGTATCTTTATAATCAGCAAGCAATATACGCAGGTTGGTCTCTGGGTTGTCGATGATCTCTAAGTTGCGTAGCTGCCATTGTTGTTCAAACTCTTCAGCGGAAATAGAATTCTCTCCTAGCGTCGTAAGTGAAATCCAGGAGAGACTTAGAGCGTTGGCGAAATCGAAATGAGCTTTTTGGGTATCCAGGTATATTTCGGGAGGGACTTGTGTGCAATTGGCGGAGTCGAGTTGTTCAATAAAGGCTGAACGGGAAATATCCGCATAGGCTGAAAAAGATAAAGCCAAGCTGAAGGGTAGAATAATGGGCAAAGAAAGTAGCAACGACAAGATACTAAACTTCTTCATAGAGCTCCTGGAATTGAAACGGTTGTTTGAATGAGCGCGTATAATAGGCGAGCTAGTTATAATCTCAAGGAATTAGGCTCAGCTATTGCAATTGTTCACTAATTACACAAAGCTGTTACATCCTTCGTTATTTCCCAATATCCCTGCTATCCCACCAACGCTGGTCTACACTAAATAAAAACAATAATCAGTGGAGTAGTTGTGTGAGCAGCCCGATTTCAGATTTAAGCCCAAAAGCGCAAGCTATTGCGAAATATATTGATAATCTAAGCGATAACAAAATCGAAGTGCCGATGCTGCCGGATGTGGCAAACCAGGTTTTAGCTTTATCGAATGATCCAGATTCTGATGCCGCACAGTTGGCCAAACT
>NZ_LWGJ01001438.1:0-2654 GCF_001635845.1 Oleiphilus sp. HI0132
GTGACTAGTGGTATGTAAGAAGATATTACGTATCACTGTACTTAATGAAAATTGAATCTGCCTTAGGTCTTGGTGCTGTATTGCAAAGATGTTGTGATTATTATCTCTGGATATATTCAGTAAGATCGGAGCTTTAGTCGCATGGCCGGTTTTCAGATTAGAACTTAAGATATTGGTAATGCGCACTAGCCTTTGAGGGGCAATAGCACTTACGTTTGGCTGCTGTCCGTGTTGATGGTTTTTTGCATCAAATAGTTTTATCGGTGAAAGTGCATGATGTAAGTACATGGCTGTAGTAATTCTCGAGTAATTTATGATTTCAAGTGTTCAGTTTAAAGTGTTAGAGTGTAAGCTTGTTCGTAAACTCTAATTGCACACTTTATTGAAAGCTTAGATAACTATACTCGTACAAACTAAAGGCTATGCCGCAGGAGGCGACGAAAATCCACGTCTCCCGTAACATTGAATAAAAAAATTGTTTTTTTTGATGGTGTATATATTTTGTCCAAAACAGTACTAATATAAGTACTAAAGAGGACTAATAAGTACTAGAGGGTTGAATAAGTTTGAATTATCCAATAAATTCAAATGGATACAGGCTTTAGTTTTCTGCTTAAGTACACCGTACTACGCTGTTAAGGACATGGTACTACGCCGTTAAGGACATGGTACTACGTCGTTTAGGACATCCTACTACGAAGGTTAAGTACATGATACTACGCGTTAAGTACATGCTACTACGTGCCTGTGGATAACTTTTTATTTACTGAAATAAACTACTGAACGTAGTATCTGAAGCTCTTTGGATTCGTTTTAAACGCAAGTGCATTGATGTGCAAAGCGAAGAAACTTTTGTACTTCGAATTTTAGGCTCACCGCCATTTGTTAGGTGAGATTTTCTGTAAATTATTGATATTTCATTGATCCCAGTAAAACCTAGGGTGTTTGGTGGGGCAAAATTGGGGCAAATGATGCGCACGTAAGCGCACTTTTATGCTAAAAATTCTTTTTAAGGGTGCCAAAAACTCTAGTATGCACGCTGATACCTAGACGTTTACTGCGTTCGAATCCCTGGCTCACCGCCATTTATTTCTTCCAGAAATAAGTGAAAACTTTCCTACGCTAAATCATTGTCTAGTTTCTAGAAATATCTTCTCAACTCTATTCTTGATTTTACTGTTTGATCAAATGGTTCAGACTCTAGTGAAATAAATAGACCGGAGTATCCAAGTACCCAGCCTTGTAACCAAGTACTCTGACAAGGTCTCGTTTGGTAAACTAAGATTGGCCTTGGTTATTTGTCTGCTGTACCTCTCGTGAATAATCGATAGAAATTTCCTCTCAGAAAGGACTAGCGTTCTTGCTGCACAGGCCCTGTGCTTCCAAGTTGTTAGCTCGGCACTTCAGGCCTACGTGAAAAACGAACACGAAAAGCGCCAGGAGACATAGATGTATGTTTTTTAAACAGGCGAATAAAAGAAGACATATCGTTGTAGCCGACTTCTTGGGTGATCTGTTCTAAAGACTTTTTACTGCCTTCTAGCATCCTTTTGGCAGATTCAATCCGAAGCTTCTGTACGTAGGTGATTGGTGTATCACTGGTAGCCGCTTTAAAGCGGCGTTTGAATGTCCTTGGTGTCATGTTGATACGCTCGGCAAGTTCGTCGATTGAAAAGTCTTCAGCAAAGTGATGTTCTAGCCAGTTTTGTAAGCTTATGATTTGCTTGTCTTGGTGGTAATGTTTGCCGGGTATACGTTTAATGCTACTAACCTTATCTTGGCCAATGTCGAAAACATATGACCGGGAGCTAGCTTGCGCGAGTTCATAGCCACAATAGCGCTCAATCAGAAACAGGCTCATATCAAACCAGGCCGTGCCGCCACCAGAGCAAAATATTTGCCCATCTTCNGTAATTAACTGGTCCGGCTGTAAGTCTACCTTTGGAAATTTCTGTGCAAACTGCTCGACGAAGCCCCAATGCGTCGTCGCTTTTTTGTGATCTAACATGCCTGTGTCGGCAAGCAGAAAAGCGCCGGTACAATTACATGCGATATCGCAGCCACCTTCATATAGTTTTCTGATCCATGGGAGTGCTGCTTTATTTAAAGCCAGTGTCTGAGCAATATCGCCAGCGATGGTCGGTATGACAAGCAGGTCACTTGAACTGATTTCTTCAATGGTTTTATGCGCATTGATTTCAATATTATTAGCACACCGAATTTTACCACCGTTTAAGCTAGCAATTTCGACATTGAATTGTCTGGATAGCTTATCTCCATGAATGTAATTCCAAGTAACGCCAACCGAAGCGAGTAAATCTGCCATACCGATAATTGCTGTAGCAAAGGCGTAATCAAACCCGAGAATGGTGACTTGCTTCATTGTTGTGTATCCAAGAATACTGGTGGCATAAACGGCATAGTTTAAGTCATAAAAGCCAGTTATGTAATCCCTCTCGATATGAGACAGTGATAGGTAAATAACCTATTCATCATTAAGAGGCTTGTAAGGCATGGAAACCGATTTATTAAATGAAAGAGACGTTCAGTTTCAGTTGTATGAAGTGCTTGAAACCGCCGCACTTACTGAGCGCGCTCGTTTTAATGAACATAATGTTGAAACCTTTAATGCAGCGATCTCTACAGCAAGACAA
>NZ_LWGJ01001439.1:0-440 GCF_001635845.1 Oleiphilus sp. HI0132
GTCTGCAGCTTCATCCTGACTATTGATCAGATGGTGATACTCACTTAAGACCTGACCAATTTCCGGTAGGCCTTCAGCAACGACATCAAAAACGTTACGTTCATCAGCATCGGGCATGGATTGAGGCAAAGCCCCTACTTTAAGACCCTTTTGAAAATTTATGACACCGGAGTCCGGATCACTACTTTTCATTAGCAATGACATTAATGAAGACTTTCCCTCGCCATTTCTACCCAGCAGGCAAATCTTTTGTCCCTCTTCAATCGCAAACGTAACGTTATCCAGTAAGGGGCGGTGGCCATACGCTAATGACACATTTTCAAAGCGGATTATACTCATATATTTTTTTACTAAATCTTTTATGTTTTCGTAAAATTGGCTCGCCAACTGATGATTTTCAACTATCCTTCATAGAATAAGCTGGCACTGCAATGCATGCA
>NZ_LWGJ01001440.1:0-1633 GCF_001635845.1 Oleiphilus sp. HI0132
CAATATTTTCGCGTTGAAAATAAAGCGTCCGTTGACATTGTTCCCAGAGCTGACAATCAAACTGCAGCGGAATGTTTTGAACTAAGCCCCGAGTTTGGTCTGATCTCTGAGTTTCAATATCGTCATTCATAAGTCGGGACAGCTTGCTTCAACAAATAGAGGTTTAAAAAGATATATAGCTTTAATTAAAGCAAAGAAATGCTCGCTTCGCTGAATTGATTTGCGGCTTTTGTGAATGCCGCGCAAAGGAACTGACAAACAAGGTGTTGTTTGCTTAGGGGGGCTGTGGTTTAATCGCGCCATGTTTAAATTCTATCCTGTCTTAATTGGCCTTCGTTATACATCGGCGAAGCGCAAAAACCACTTCATTTCATTTATCTCGCTAACGTCGATGGTGGGCTTGATAATTGGTGTGGCTCTACTTATTACTGTGCTCTCTGTTATGAACGGTTTTGATCGTGAATTACAGCAAAGAATCTTGGGTATGGTGCCGCACGCAGTGATTAAACCTTATAGTGATATGCGAGACTGGCAAACACTTCAGGATTCTGTACTTGAAAATGAGAAAGTGCTTGCTGCCGCGCCGTTTATAAATGCTCAAGGAATGGTGACGCGTAACGGTGCAGTTCACGGTGTTCAGCTGAATGGCGTTTTACCTGAAGAAGAAACATCGGTCTCGATTATCAGTGAGCATATGATTCGAGGTTCTCTTGAGGATTTGAAATCAGGTGAGTTCGGCATGATTATCGGTGAAATACTATCCCGGCAATTGCGCGTTGATGTCGGGGATAAAGTCACTGTCGTTTTACCCGAAGCTTCCTTAACGCCTGCAGGTGTGTTTCCAAGGTTAAAGCGTTTTGTTGTAAAAGGTATTTTCAGTGTAGGAGCCGACCTGGATGCTTCGCTGACCATGATTCATATGGATGACGCGGCAAAAATGTTACGTATCAAAGGTTCAGTGCACGGCTTGCGCTTAAAAATGCATGACCTGTTTGATGCACCCTATATTGCTCGCCAGATAGCGATGAACCTGGATGAAGGTTTTTATAGCGTAGACTGGACCAGAACCCACGGAAACCTGTTTCAGGCAATTCGCATGGAAAAGACTATGATTGGCCTATTGTTGATGGTTATTGTTGCGGTTGCCGCCTTTAATATTATCTCTACTTTAGTGATGGTTGTGACGGATAAGAAAGCTGACATAGCGATCCTCCGCACCATGGGGGCGAGCCCCAAGGCGATTATGGGGATATTTGTTGTGCAAGGTGCTTATATCGGGATCGTAGGAACCCTGGTCGGCACCGTATTAGGCGTGCTACTCGCTTTGAATGTCAGCGATATTATTCAGGGAATAGAGAGTCTTCTGAAGATGCAGTTTCTCAACCCGGATGTCTATTTTATTAGTGACTTACCTTCTCAACTTTTACTTGATGATGTGCTGGTTATTTCCGGGACAGCATTGATTATGAGTTTGTTAGCAACACTTTACCCGGCTTGGCGGGCTTCCAAAGTTCAACCCGCGGAGGCTTTGCGTTATGAATGATGGCGTAATTATTGAGGCGAAAGGCATCTCAAAAAACTATGATGATGCTGTTGCGCCAATTTCGATTTTTCAGAATTTAGACTTCACCCT
>NZ_LWGJ01001441.1:0-627 GCF_001635845.1 Oleiphilus sp. HI0132
AGCTATTCAATGAACTTGAGCAATTAGCAGATGAGTCTGAAGCGGAACCGACTGAAGCCGAAAAAGAGTCCATCACCTACGAACGCAAGAAACCTGTTCGTAAACCTTTACCCAAAGACTTACCACGCGACGTCATCATTCACGACCTGGCAGACGAAGACAAAAGCTGTGATGACTGCGGTCATGAATTACATCGCATGGGTGAAGATAAAAGCGAGCAGCTTGAATTCATTCCTGCCCAGATCAAAGTCATCGAACATGTGCGACCTAAATATAGTTGTCGTCATTGTGAGCAACATGCAACGAACGTCACGATTAAACAAACGCCGGTTCCGGCTTCACCTATTCCAAAAAGCTTTGCTACGGCGAGCTTGTTAAGCCAAATCATTACCAGTAAATATCAATATGGCTTACCGCTTTATCGACAAGAAAGTCTGTTCAAAGAATATGGCATCCCGCTTAGCCGACAAACGATGTCGAGCTGGTTGCTGAAGTGTACAGACTTACTCAAACCGCTTTATGACAAACTGCATGAAACCCTCTTGCGGCAAAATGTAATACAAGCAGATGAAACCACACTAAAGGTAATCGAATCCGACAAAACCAAATGTTATATGTGGTTATATT
>NZ_LWGJ01001442.1:0-936 GCF_001635845.1 Oleiphilus sp. HI0132
AGGTAATCTATCACACGGCTAAAATCATCGATGTCCTTTGGGCCAGCCGTATTAATCATGCCTTCTGATGTGCCGAAACCTCGAGTGCTATAACTAAAAACGATGTAGCCCTTTTCTGCTAACTCTCCTGCTTGTGTTAAATACTCATATTCATTCAGAGCCCAGCTATTTACAAAAATGATGGCTGGTGCTGGTTCTGACAGGTCATTAGGAACAAAGACATTGGCGGCCAAGTCAACACCATCATTTGCCTCCACAATGATGTCATCATTTGTTGTGTAGGCATCAGAGGTCGGAAAGATACCTTGGTTCAACAGTCCTGCAACAAAACTAAGTGCGGGGATATATCCATCATTATTAGCTTGTGCAGCCGGGACAAGCACACTTGCGGCAATACTTGCTGTTAGAATTGTTTTAATTAACTTCATTATTTTTATCCTTATTTTTATTATCTTAACTAGATATGTGTTAGTACGATCGTTTGTAAGTTCGATACTCCTTATCAATTTCATACCTCTTTTGTTAATAAATAGTATGTATTGATGAACACATGCTACATCCTTTAATAAGACAAATCGTTTACCAAATGAGACAGTTAGATTGAAATGTGAATAAACTCTCAGTTTTTGAGTGCCTAATAGAGATTAAATAGAACTTAACTGCTGCATAATAGGAAAAGTCGTATTACGGTTTAACAAAAGAATAAATACAATGAATACTAATGCTCGTTTTCCAGGTTGGGGAAGCGGTCAGGTGACAATCTTGCTTGAATATGCCTTATCTAAAGGCCTATCCACTAAGCGAGTATTGGAGGGCTCTGGTATTACACTCGAAAGCCTTGAACATAGTGACCCGTCCTTAGACCAAGAATTGCGTGTGATTAAAAATTTGCTTGCTTGTATGCCCACTCATCCTTTTAGAGTAGGCTTTGATGTT
>NZ_LWGJ01001443.1:0-1085 GCF_001635845.1 Oleiphilus sp. HI0132
AACCAGTGCGATTAATACCTGCACAATGCAAGGCTATCGTTGGTAATCCCACATGACACGCCGCTTCTGAAACTACTTTAAGCAGGCCATCCAGGTCTGTCACATCGGCTTCGTAATAGGCAATACCCTGACTGGAGTTATGCCTTAGATCCTCAATAAGCGATTTTGCCTGCTCATCAAACTTTAGATCGAATAAGGCCAGGTTGGCACCCGTTTTTACGTAGCGCCGTGCGATTTCCTGGCCAATGCCACTCGCTGCACCGGTGATATAAATCGTTTCTTGATTCATTAGTGTGCTGCCTCTGATTGTTGTTTTTTAGTAGTCATCGAAGCTTCCGGCGCGAAGGCATCCTCATCGATACAGAGTATCTTGGGTAGTCCCCTTCTATTGCATAAGCCGGTAGATTTGCATTACTAGAGCACACTTTACCGCCTTGGGTAAATACCATATCGCGTAAGAAGACCATGCAAGTGGGGCTAAGGAAACTAATAAAGCAGGCTAACGCTCCATACAACACAGTCTATATGAGACTAATAGCGACATTCAAAACCTGAGCGATTAAGAACACCACTAAAGAATCAGACCTCTACTAGCGCTTCTATCAAATACAGCTCTTTAATCTTCTCGGGCAACTCAATTATCTTTCTCGCTTCAAGGTCCATCCAGCCCACCACACAACGATGAACTGCCGATAGTTCACCATTGGCCTTATAGATATTTTGTAGCATCTGCACAGTTTTGGTAAAACCAGTTGGCTCACCTGGCTCCACTGTTACGCGCAACTCATCACCTATATTAACTTCGGCTTTGTACTCAGTCTCTTCCTTAAAAAGAACGGGGCCTACATTATGTTGCTTAAACCACTTCGCCGTCATACCGATCTCATTAAGAAACGCAACTCGAGTATGCGCACACAGATCAGAATAAGCAGAATGCCTCATATGCTGATTCGCATCACAGTCAGCCCATCGCACTTCAATAGTCTTTTCATATAACGCTTCAGTTTGCTTGCTCATAACGACCTCTTTACAACGAGCGATCAAAAAATTCGAGTTCAGTATGCAGGCAGAGAACACATAAATAC
>NZ_LWGJ01001444.1:0-846 GCF_001635845.1 Oleiphilus sp. HI0132
GATGAGTACAAGTCAACCGTATTACTTGCTCCTGCTTCGTCGTCATCGGGGGGGGGCTTTCTAGTCGTTTGGTAGGGCAATATAGCGGATTAGCATCTTTAGCGGGCATTAACCTTGGAGGGGGTGCTGAGAACAAGTCTGTGATAGCTATTGAACTGCTGAAGACGTGGGGGTTTCTTGAGCGTTTTATTGAGGATAATAAACTTCAGGTTCCAATTTTCGCCGCTAAAGGTTGGGATAAGGTTAATAATCGTTTATTGATAGACCCTGATGTGTTTGATGAAAGTTCTGACAAGTGGGTTCGAGAGGTAGACAGTGGGCAATCAAGTGCGCCAACTAGTTGGGAGTTATTTAAGCGGTTTAAAGAGCGTATAAGTATAAGGAAAGATGACTCCACTGGTTTAATCCAGTTATCAATTGAGTTTTATTCTCCTTACTTGGCTAAGGAGTGGGTGGGCTTGTTGGTTGAGGCTATCAATAAACATATCAAGCAGCAAGATAGGCTTGAGGCATTACGCAGTATCGAGTACCTCACTAGAAAGGTTAGCGAGACAGCTGTTTCTGATATGCAGTCGGTGTTTTATCAGTTAATTGAAGAGCAGACTAAGACTTTAATGCTTGCCGAAGTTAGTGAAGAATATGTCCTCAAAACAGTTAGCGAAGCAAAGGTTGCTGAAGAAAAGTCTAAACCCAAGCGAGCCTTAATAGTTATTTTGAGTGCAATGTTAGGGGGAATGTTTGCGACGGCGATTGTTCTTTTGCGTTTCGTTAAAAACCGTCGAAGTATAAATGGAGTTTAGGCTAGGGCTTGGATAGGCGATTTATGCTTATTATGCTTATTATGCT
>NZ_LWGJ01001445.1:0-410 GCF_001635845.1 Oleiphilus sp. HI0132
TGTCGACTGAAGTCGAGGAAGTCGAGGAAGTCGAGGAAGTCGAGGAAGTCGAGGAAGTCGAGGAAGTCGAGGAAGTCGAGGAAGTCGAGGAAGTCGAGGAAGTCGAGGAAGTCGAGGAAGTCGAGGAAGTCGAGGAAGTCGAGGAAGTCGAGGAAGTCGAGGAAGTCGAGGAAGTCGAGGAAAGTTTAAGCTCGGATCAACAAGAATCAAATAACACTGATGAACCAACAGAAAACGAAAATTCTTTAAACAAGACAGAACCGCCTCCAGCACTTCAAGAATACCTGAGCGAAATTCATGACCTAAGCCCTGAGCCTGAGCCTGAGCCTGAGCCTGAGCCTGAGCCTGAGCCTGAGCCTGAGCCTGAGCCTGAGCCTGAGCCTGAGCCTGAGCCTGAGCCTGAGCCTGAT
>NZ_LWGJ01001446.1:0-316 GCF_001635845.1 Oleiphilus sp. HI0132
TTTTTGAGTGTTTTTCAAAAAAGGTGTCAGTTTGCCGAGTCCGTTTGAGCGCATTGTTATGTACTTAATTTTGATATTAGTTTTTTAAAAAGATCACCATAAAGAAATATGAAGCCAGCCAACAATATACATACTGCGAAAATAAATTTGTTGTGCACACTATTAACATATTGATAATCATATTTTTTTAACATTACACCATTAACACTTACCTGTTTTACCTTTAGGCCAAACAGTAAAGTATCCGCAAACCAAACCTTTACGTCAGCTCCCTGGGTAACCATATTCCGCTTTTGGGGTTTCAAGCGTAATCGAT
>NZ_LWGJ01001447.1:0-781 GCF_001635845.1 Oleiphilus sp. HI0132
TGTGCCGTTTACCGGAAGAATATTATCTTCGCTGCAAAGAGTGCCGGGCTTTAGATTAAAGCGTTGTGTCGCCCAGTTTGTCATGCTCTTTCGAAACTCAGGTAACCCTTTTGTGCTTGGGTATATTGCGACTTGTTAAAAGGCTTCTTGAAATACCGAACTTATCACGGCTGCGCAATGCCGATTCAACACCAGTTAGCAAGCATTGAAGCCTGGAACGATGAAGCTCACGTACAAGAGAACCGTAAAGCCTACAAACGAAAGTTCGAGGCAGTTCTTGAAATTTTAAGCCCGGTACTGAACATCAAGCAAAGTGATGCGAGCTTCTACCTTTGGCCAGAGACACCGATATCGGATGAAGAGTTTGCTCAAAAGCTATATCAACAAAAGCATGTCACCGTGCTTCCGGGCAGCTATTTGTCTCGTACCGTCAAGGGTCTAAATCCGGGTAAAAATAGAATCAGAATGGCCTTAGTTGCCAGTGAAGAAGAGTGCATCGAAGCGGCAACTCGAATTCGTGAATTCGTTGAATCTCTTTAACGCTCTTTCCACAAACAACTTTCGTACAAGGTAAAACAATGAGTACAGTAAAAATCTACGGAATTAAAGCCTGCGATACCATGAAGAAAGCGCTAACGTGGCTGGAATCGCATGATATTGATTTTGAATTTCATGACTATAAGAAGACGCCTATTGATGAGCAAAGCCTCGAAGATTGGCTTAGCCAGGTACCTTGGGATGAACTAATCAATAAACGTGGTACAACGTGGCGTAAACTAAG
>NZ_LWGJ01001448.1:0-47859 GCF_001635845.1 Oleiphilus sp. HI0132
AACTGAGAGTCCACCAGTAGACGCAAATCGTACAAGTAGACTATTGCGTCCTGAACATTACCTTGAGCAAGTTTTTGCTTGGCAACACTAAAAATGACCTGAAAGTCAGTCTCGGATAGCTGAGCCTTATTCTCAAGCTGATCGGCAAGAAGCTCGATATCGGTCATTTCGGTTTTTGTAGAAGTACTGTCAACAGAATCCAGGCTAGCCGGTTTCTTTAAATTCTGCTCCTTTGAGCGCAAGTTTTTTAGGCGCTGCTCATTTCGAAGCAAATCTCTCTGAGAGCTGGAAACTTGCTGATCGAGACCAGCAAACCAGAACTGCTGCGCTAGCCAACCCAAAGATACTCCAGCACAGAGCGCTAATAAGTAGCCTGACGTTCTATTCAAGATAAGCCCCCTTTCAGACCAGTGATAGCTCACTACACCACTCATGAAGACGCGGACTACCTATTCTGAACTTGAAATATTTTTCTTTGTCTATTCAGATGAACCCGTTGACTTTGGCGCAGTGTCAAATCGTTTAAAGACTGTTTCCGCCAACCTTGGAGTCTGACGTACCGAAACAGCACTATTATCATCACTCAAGGTATTAACAATAGCATACTTGGAATGACGACTAAGTAATTCCTGACCTGAAGCACCCTCTTCCTCCGAGACAGACACGTCATAAGAAAGGACATCCAGCAAGCCCTCAAACAACGGTTCAGCGCCACTCGCTTTCTGATAAAGCACTCCGCCAATAACCGTCTCAACAACATCATTCAATACGCCAAGCTCTGAGCCAAGAGAGCCATCGTTATCGTCAATTTCATACAAGGTAGGTGTCAGCAAGCGTCCTTCATCAAGAACCTGTTCATCAAGCGCTTCCTGATGCGAGGACGTCAATAGATATACTGTCTGCCTATCAGCCTCGTCACCACTCAGGTCAAGCATGCGCACCCATTTACCATCTTCATCGCTTGCCTCAGTACGAATTGAGCCTGAGTCAAGACTAGCATCAGCACATACTCTAGTTAATACCTGATTAGGAGTGCAAAACAGTGCTGTAGATTCAAATTCGGTAAAAGAAGAGAAACACGTACCCTCTGCCAGATCAGCCCCCGTACATCGGTCACTCCCACCACCTTCTTGGGAACCCAGGTCACACTCAACACGAAGGTAGTTTTTATAACACTCATTACTTCTCACCGCTCCTGGAATCAAAGCACTGATATATACGTTGTTATTTTCAACAAAGTGCTCCAGAGCATATAGATCTGATTCAGCACCAAACATAACATGCTCACGTACTGATTTTGGCGCTGACAAAGACTGCTTATAAAAATAACGAACAATCAGATCTTTTTCGAGCATTGATGCAGATAACAACAAGCTGTCTTCAAAAATACTCACTTCATACTTATTCAAGGAATCTGCCAAGTACTGCATATAACCAACGAACTGGGCATCGTTCTCTGTATTATTCAACTCCCCCAAGTGCTCAAAAAACTCGGCAGAACAAATATTTCTGCCAGACTGGCTCACATCATGTTCTTCTTGAGTCTCACACAAGTCTGCAACATCCTGCTCCAACTGACAGCCGAGATCGGCATCACAATCCGTTATAAACTGCCAGGAAGAAGCCGTGACATCATGAGCGGCATTACAAGCATCATCCTCTTCGTCACAGCGCTGATAGTCGAATTGTGAAAACGTTTTCTTGCGTCTGTGTGCTTGTTCCTGATAGATAAATCCGTCATTTGTCTCAACAAGGTAGTCATGACTGACGCTATCAGGCGTAAATTGGTTTTGTAAAAATGGGTAGGTAAAAATCTTCCCTTCATCAATGATCACTAAGTCATCATCATCATGATACGCTTCTACTTCATAAATCCCTGGCTCGACACCCCCCGCGATATAAGGAGCATAGCTGCCGATATTTATTATCCGATCGGTCAATATTGTGCCGACATCACTCTGAGTCTTTGCAAAAAACTCTGTGCTTGCATCGACAACAAAAATATCCTGATTCATTTGGACCAGGTATTGATAATTATCCAAGGTACGTACATCAAAGAGATAAAATGGAGACGTAAACCCATTCGCGTCAATTGATGGGTAGGAAGCAAGCTCTCTGGTTTGCGACCATACAGAATTCCTGTCCTGGTCAAAAAACTCTAACTTCCTCAGCGCAAAGCTATAACCAAGGTAACCATAATTTAAAATATATTCCCCTGCATTATCCGGGTTATCAATCCAGCCAAACACTAACTTTGCTTTAGCCTGAGCTTCATCAACAATAAGCAACTCATCAGTAAGAGAGGGGTCTGTAAACGAAGCATCGAACTGATAGTTTAAGGGTAGTTCATAATATGTTCGACTTGCATCCATGTTTTCACACGCTGAACCGTCTTCCTCATCGACTGCGGTCACAACATAAACCGACTCCGCATGCCTAACCGAAAAGGTCTCAACGGTACCGGTACCGGAATCAGAAAGAGAAGAGACGACTAGCTCTTTTGGATGAATCTCACATATTTCATTCTTAAAGTGATTGATAGCCTTGAGTTCATTCGTTTCATGGTCAACTTTATAGACGGTATCGGTACTCACCAAGATTGAAATATCCGGCTTGGCTCCATTGCTATCGGAAGTATTCAGGCTCAAGATCATTCCTGATTCAGAGGAAAAAACTGCCTCATGCTGAATCGTCGAACTTTCTGTTTCTGGAGCACTGAAGGAATATAAGCCCAAACTGTCACTCACCTCGTCAGACGGGCGAGAGAAAAAAGTTTCGTCGATAGCAACATCTTGAAAATCTTGCCCCGGAGTAGAAGGTGGTGAAGTATCGTCTACTGTTTCTGGTGCCGTTTCTGCCACTCGCCCTTCGCAACCTGCCAGAACGATTGAAACACACCAAGCGAGAAATAATTTAAATGCCTGCTTTGTCATAACACCCTAATTTCCTATGAGCTAATCCATGTACCACTCTATTTCCTGAGACACTATTCAAAAACATCAGGAATATCTTTCCGTAATTCTATTTTTTGCGTCTCCATTATATCTGGGATAATCTGTGAAATAATCTATAAGCGTCTTGATTGGGAGCCTGTTCACAATAAAACCCTGTCCCAATCGAGATTTATTCTGGCAGCACCTGGGATACAGCAACGTCATGGACATCACACCAAAACCACCGTCAACGCCAGAGGTCGTCAGCAAAGGTACAAGCACTCTTTCTAGATCACAAATTACCAGCATTGAAGAGCTTAAACTGGTACCCGGTAAGCAATACCAGGCAACTGTTCAGGCACCCCCCCCCAAAACTAACCAGGAACAGCCGGT
The DNA here is from genome assembly GCF_001635845.1 of Oleiphilus sp. HI0132. Lineage (NCBI taxonomy): Bacteria > Pseudomonadati > Pseudomonadota > Gammaproteobacteria > Oceanospirillales > Oleiphilaceae > Oleiphilus > Oleiphilus sp. HI0132. The sequence goes on from NZ_LWGJ01001448.1 coordinate 3,327, forward strand.
AATCGAAGGAAAAGCAGCCACAGTAAACACTCACAGCAGTAAAGAATGGCTACTCAATATTAATGGCAAACTTGTCACAACCACCAGCAGCATTCCTTTAGAGATAGGTCAGACGCTATTAGTCAAGCTTGAAAGCTCATCAACAAAACAGAGCAAGGCTTTGATCCTTGTCAGTCCGACTAATAGAAGCACAGCTCAAATCCCAGCAGACAAAGGCAGCATCAATACCGAAATACTATTAGGCACCTTAGCAAAACTGCTACCGAAGCAACTGTCTCTTGGTACCGGCTTCGCTGCCCTGAATGAGATGAGTAAAGCGACTTCGCAAACGCCGCCCATTTCTCAAAATCAAACAAAGATAGCCAGCGCTCAACAAACCCAGCTCTCCCCTACACAAGGCTCATCGCCGCTTACTCGAAAAGTTGCGCTAGAAAGCATCGCAACACTGATCAAATCTCTTCCTCACGCAGAGCAGATCTCTCAAGCCAGCCGTCAAGGCGACACTCTAAGCTCTCCTGACACAATTAGAAACGCCTTAAAACACAGCGGTCTTTTCATGGAGTCACAGCTCAGTAACACCACCAACAAACAACAAATACTCGAGCAACTCCAAAACCTCAAAACCTTGAACAAAATAGCATTAGCGCAAGCAGACCAGACCAAACCTACTGCCAATAACCCGCTTTCTGGAACCCCCTCTCCTCAAAATACCAACCAAACAAGCTCTGCAGTCACGAAGCAAGCACTAGACATGCTGCAGCAACTTGTAAAGCAACATAGCAACACGGCAGCCGATCCAAGCCAAGACAAGACAATATCAAGCGATTTAAAAGCGACCCTGCTAGGCATTAGCCGAAACTTATTACCTGCCGCAAATAGCAGCGGCGAACAAAACCAGGCGATAGAGAAACTCCTTGGCAGCCTTTTAGAGCCTGAACTATTAACAACTCCCTTTAATTTTCCGCGCATCCAGTCCGACACAACAGCGAAGGCCAAAGCTCTTTTTGCCGAGCAAGAGTTTTCTACCGGGCAGCTTTTGAAAATACTTGCCGGAATGCTTAATCGTATTCAGTTCAACCAGTTGAACAGCCTCTTTCAAAGCCAAACCAGTGACGGCAATACACTTCAATCATGGTTTTTTGAATTGCCCGTGGTGAATGTCAACCAAGGGGTCACCACCTTCAGCCTGAGACTCGATAAGGAAAAAAGCGCCACTCAGAACCAGGAAGAGGAATCTGAGGACAAAGCATTGCAGTGGAAAATATCACTATCCTTCGACTTAGAAGGCCTGGGAGCAATATATATTCAAGTAAGCTTGCTCCCTCCTTCTATTTCATCCATTATCTGGGCAGATCAAGCCGATACTTTCGCGCTCGCGCAAAGGGAGAGCAAACATTTTAAGGAAAAGCTTTCAGAGCTAGGCCTAGAAGTAGGCGATATTATTTGCCAACAAGGCCTACCAGAACAACAGGCCACCAAGTTGACACAAAGCCTGGTAGATATTCAAGCATGAACAACAATAACAAAACCAGCTCGAAAACAAGAGCCATCGCGCTCAAGTACGATGAAGTTTCAGCGCCCAAACTTACTGCCAAAGGTGAGAATGAGCTCGCTGAGGAAATAATGCGCATTGCCGAAGAGCACGGCATACCTTTATACGAAAATAGTGAATTAGTCAGCATTTTGTCTAAACTAGAACTGGGAGAAGAAATCCCCGAAGTTCTATATCGGGTAATAGCTGAAATAATTGCCTTTGCATATTACCTGCAAGGAAAGACACCACAAGGCTTTGGCGAGCCAACGACCAGAACATAACGAGCAACATTTTCAACATGGCACATTCTGACCACCAACTACTTATTAACTCAAAATCCTACTTATATGCCCTTATTCTGGCAGGTACCTTAGCGCTCGCCCTGCTCTTTCAGGGGCAATTGATCAGCGCTTGCGGCATCGGTGTTCTGTGTGCGCTACTCATTGTAAACCAGTGGCAAAGTAAAAACCGAAATGCCGATAAAGAGAGCTTCATCTGGTTTAAACACAGTTCTCTGGCTCTCGCCTGCATTGCCCTAATAGGCTTAATGACAGGCCTGGAAGACTTTAAAACATGGACCTATTTCATTCCCTTATTGCTGTTCTTTTTCTATGAATTCAAACCTGCCCTATGGCTTGTCGGGATATTCTCAGTATTTGCCCTGGCCTCTTTGAATGCTAGCGGCTCTCCGTTTGAAAACATTCAAAATACTATGAGCTACCTTTTGTACCTAAGCATGAGCTGCTGCCTGGTTTACTTGAGAGAACTAAGACGAAAACAGCTTAAGCCACTGCGTCGTACAGATAACCTGACCAAAGCAGCCACCAAAGAACATCTAGATGATGACCTGACAAAAGAAATTCAACGCAGTGAACGTGAAGGCAGTGAATTGTCTACAGCCGCGTTGGCAATTGACAAAATATGTCTTTCCAAACTAAACCCTAAAGAACAAGATGCTGTCACGATTGCCATTGGCAAGTTGCTCCATAACAACCTTCGCTTGTTCGACAGTTACTACCTTTGGGAACATCATGAGTTTCTTATCGTCTTACCTCATACCAGCTCGATTCAAGCAGTCAAGATAGCAGACAGCCTGCGACTTAAAGTCCGCAAAGAAATTGAGATTCATGGAGAAAGTATTACCGTTAGTGCTGGCGTGTCCTGCTTAAATATCGGCGATGACAGTACCTCCATAACAGGCCGGGCAAGCCATGCCTTATCAGAAACACAAGCTACCAGTATTAATAGAACACACATCTATCGAGACATCGATGAGCTGCCCCAAGACGCAACGCCAGCCAATGCAGAAGGAGCACAATAATGTTCTCTGAAATCCAGCTTCAAACCCGTCTTACTGCCACATTATTTCTGCTTGGCGCAATTGCTATGGTTGTGCTTGGTATACAAAATTATCGCTACGGTCTCTATGAGCTCGTTTACGTTGCAACACTTCTAAGCATCGTTTATTTAAGCACAAGCCTCTACGCCAAGTTCTCCCCCGAAGCCAAATACCTCAAGCAAGCCTGTCTCGCTGTAGGTGTTATATCTGTTCTCAGCATTTTCGCCAATGCAGGCGAACACCCTGAGGAGCTTAAGCACTGGATATTTCCGATTGGTCTTCTTTGTTATCTATGCCTTCCCTATCGCCAAGCAAGCATATTCAACGTGGTGATGGGTGTGTGTTACTCACTGCTACTGCTATTTGCCAGCAGCATCATCTCAGCACTAGAGTTTGCAACCAGCTTTGCATTATTTATGGGGCTAACAAGTACTTATGCTCAGCTTCATCAGAAACGCAGTCGCACACTGGTAGAACTTGAGATACATGACCCACTAACTAAAGCTTATAACTACCGCCATTTGAGAGATACCCTTAAAAAAGAAATGTGCCGAGCTGACCGAACAGGCAAACCCCTTTCTCTGGTTTCCCTTGAAGTCGATTACTTCCCTCAAATTCAAGACATGCACGGTCTCCCAAATACAAACGACCTTCTTGCTCGATTTGCAGAGACACTTAAAGCAATGATTCGCGCAGGAGATAGCGACTACTTTGATGGAAAGCAGACCTCTTACCTCCTCTTACCTTGCACACCTTCAGAGGGCGTTTTAGTTATTGCGGAAAGAATTCGACGCACCATAGAGGAATGCAACTGGCCAGTGGTTGATGCAATTACGGTTAGCCTGGGCTGCACAACCTATATACCTGATGACTGCTCAGGCGATCGAGATGGCGAAGCAAAGAAATTAATTGAGAACGCTCAGATTGGTTTGATCGAAGCACAAAAAAACGGCCATAACCGCGTCTGCCTGCATAGTCACTAAACAGACAAGTTCGTTGTTTACAGCTTTCTCCCCTCTATTGGCGAAAGCTCAAGACTTCTGACAATTTGTCTCGCTTGTCATTAGTGTGTAAAGTGACCCAACGAGGCTAAGTCTGTTTACCCCGGCACATCTTTCAATACTATTCGCACTTACACCCGGCACAATGACAGAATCTGATTTCCAACCCCTTATTGCATGGCTTGAACTAAACCCAAACTGGGTTTTCGTGGCTGTTTTACTTATTGCATTTATTGAGTCTCTGGCGCTTGCAGGAGTAATCGTACCCGGCGTATTGCTGCTCTTTCTTGTGTCAGCCTTGGCAGGTCACATTAATCTACCTATTGAGTGGCTTTTATTATCGGGCTTTCTCGGTGCCATATTGGGAGACGGCATCAGCTTTTTTCTTGGTCATTATTTTAAAGATAGCTTGCGAAACATTTGGCCCTTCTCCCGCTACCCTAAAACACTTCAGTCTGGTGAGCGTTTCTTCCATAAGCACGGTGGGAAAAGCGTTATGCTCGGCCGCTTTATCGGCCCTATTCGTCCAGTCATTCCTATTGTCGCAGGAATGCTTGGAATGTCTCAAACCAGATTCACTGTCTTCAATGCCCTCTCGGCAACCATTTGGGCACCGTTTTATATCTTGCCTGGCTACCTGACTGGCAGTGCCGTCCATCTGGTTCTGCCAAGTAACTTTTATCCGGCCTTGTTCTCTCTAATTGCTGCGCTGCTCATTATCACTCTCAGCTTTCGCTATGCCAGCCTTAACCTTCAGCATGGATCTCGCATCTATGCGGCGCTATTGCGCAATAACAAAAGCCAAAACACGTCATCAAAGGACTATGAGTTTCCACTTGCGTCACTGAGTTTATTCATAGGATCAAGCTTATTCTTTATTATTTGGAGCTTTCTGGTTTTACGAACAGGCTTGCTAAGCCAACTAGATGCCAGCGTACTTCAACTCGGCGCTGAGCTGCGCAACATCAGTACCTTTGTCAGCGATATCAGCTCTCGGATATTTATCCATCTAACCCTGCTTGGCGATGAAAAGTTTTTGTATGCCTCCTTTATAACACTCATCGCTTTGATGCTTTATCTAAGGCAGTTCCGAGCCTCCACTTTACTGGTGATTTCCGGCTTAAGTACTGCGGCAATTACACACACACTAAAAGCAGTATTTAGTATTGCCCGACCTGAACTAGTACTCTCACCGCCTGTTTCATATGCCTACCCTAGTGGCCATAGTTCAGGCTCAACCGTTTTCTACGGCCTGATTGCAGCATTTATTGCCCAACAGCTACCCAAGACCCAACGCTGGCAGTGCTACTTGCTATTCTTTGTGCCGATGTTTCTGATCGCTTTTAGCCGGGTTATGCTCAGCGTTCACTGGTTGTCTGATATTGTTGGGGGCATAGCGCTAGGTTTAGCGATTTGTGGAATTAGTAGAGTGTTATATAGCACTCACCAAGCTTATGACGCCGCGAACCGTCGAGATATCACTGTTGAAAAGAAAGCGGTTATGACAGCACTTTGTCTATGGCTCGGCATCTTAATTGGCTATCAGCTTTATTTCTTTCCAGAAGCCTTGCAGGCTTACCAGTTACGCCCCTAAACGCAGAGCCGTCTGATCAAGACTCAAGATTTATACGGCCTAAGTAACCATATCAGAAATTTGACGAGAGATTGCTTGCAGACGCTGAAGCGGGTCGCTCATTTCATAAAGATGCTGTTTCTGTTTATTGCCTAGCGGCAGTAACTCAGTCAAGCGCCAGCCTACTTGGCGCCCATCTTCATAATCAATATCCATATTCAAATCGCGAACAAAGGGGTGTTTGACCAGAGCCTGCAGTACCACACGCAGCTCATCAAACTCCTCGGGCAAGTCAATATGCTGCTCTTCACCAATAGCCTCAAGCTCGGCATACCAGACGCCATTTTCACGTTCTTCAAGTGAGGATAGTTTGACTTGTTCCAGACCTTCAACCGTCAGATTTAACACCCCGGTACTAGGCGTCTTGCCAAAATCTACAATTTGAACACGCGTGCCAAGTTCATAGAACTGCCCTTCTCGCACGTGTTCAGTCGGTGCATTTTCACTGCACATCAACACTGCCACAAAGCCTTCGCCTTGCTTCATCGAATCAGCAATCATATCTAAATAGTGCGGCTCAAAAATCTGCAAAGGAATACGACCTTGCGGACAGACAATAGCATTGAGCGGTAACAGCGGCAGTTTCATAGTTTATTCAGGTATTCACGGTTGGCTTTTAAGTAAGCATAGACTGATTTTTCCAATCTTATAGTTTCGTATTGAAGATTCGCCATTTGGTGCCAGCATGCATTTTTTTTGCTATGCTGCCTGCTTCAGATTTTTCTTTCTAACAACGATTATTTAAGAGACCAACGATGCCGACCTATCGCTCAAAAACCTCTACTCATGGCAGAAATATGGCGGGAGCACGCTCATTATGGCGTGCCACCGGGATGACAACAGAAGATTTTGAAAAGCCAATTATCGCTGTTGCAAACTCCTTCACCCAGTTCGTTCCAGGTCACGTCCACCTTAAAGACATGGGGCAACTTGTAGCACGCCAGATAGAAAAAGCAGGAGGCGTTGCAAAAGAATTTAATACCATCGCGGTCGATGACGGTATCGCGATGGGTCATGACGGCATGCTATATAGCCTACCTTCCAGAGAGCTGATTGCCGACTCGGTTGAATACATGGTGAATGCTCACTGTGCCGATGCACTGGTTTGCATTTCCAACTGCGATAAAATCACACCGGGAATGTTAATGGCTGCTTTGCGTCTGAACATTCCGGTTATCTTCGTATCGGGTGGCCCAATGGAAGCAGGTAAAACCAAGCTTTCGGAACACAAGCTCGACCTGGTCGATGCCATGGTCATTGCTGCAGACGATAGCGCTGATGATGAAACGGTTGCAGAATATGAGCGCAGCGCCTGCCCAACATGCGGCTCTTGTTCAGGCATGTTCACGGCTAACTCAATGAATTGTCTGACTGAAGCTATTGGTCTATCTTTACCAGGTAACGGCACAACATTGGCAACTCATGCAGACCGTGAAAAGCTATTCCTTGATGCTGCAGACCGCATCGTAGACATTACACGCCGCTATTACGAACAAGATGACGAATCAGTTCTACCACGCTCAATTGCCAGCCATAAAGCCTTCGAAAACGCTGTGATGCTTGATATCGCCATGGGCGGCTCAACCAATACCATCCTTCACCTTTTGGCAGCGGCTCAAGAAGCGGAATTAGATTTCGACCTAAAGAACATCAACGAACTAAGCAGACGCGTCCCTCAGTTATGTAAGGTTGCACCGAACTCTCCTCAATATCATATTGAAGATGTTCATAGAGCTGGCGGCATCATGGCTATTCTGGGCGAACTAGATCGAGCCGGAATTCTGCATACCGACCTGCCAACGGTCCACAGTAAGACAATGAAAGAAGCGCTAGCAAAATGGGACATTATGCAAAATAATGATCCAGAAATTGCCGAGTTCTTTAAAGCTGGCCCTGCTGGCATTCCAACCCAAACGGCTTTTAGTCAATCGACTCGCTGGCCGACACTGGACGGTGATCGCGCTAACGGTTGTATCCGCTCATTAGAAAATGCATTTTCTTTAGAGGGTGGACTCGCAGTCTTGTACGGCAATATCGCTGAAGACGGTTGCGTGGTAAAAACAGCTGGCGTTGATGACTCTATTCTCGTGTTTGAAGGCAAAGCCGTTATCTTCGAAAGCCAGGATTCCGCAGTAAAAGGCATACTTAATGATGACGTAGTTGAGGGCGATGTGGTTATTATTCGCTATGAAGGCCCTAAAGGTGGCCCGGGTATGCAGGAAATGTTGTATCCAACCAGTTACCTGAAATCAAAAGGCCTAGGTAAAGCTTGCGCCTTGTTAACCGACGGTCGCTTCTCAGGGGGTACCTCTGGCCTATCAATTGGCCACGCTTCCCCTGAAGCAGCTGCCGGTGGCGCTATCGCATTGATTGAAGCCGGCGACAAAATCAAGATCGATATCCCTAATCGCTCAATTGATGTTGTCTTGGAAGAAGGGGTACTTAACTCTCGACGTGAAGCAATGGAGCAGAAAGGCAAGCAAGCCTGGAAACCAGCAGAGCATCGCGAGCGAAAGGTCTCTAGCGCTTTGAAAGCCTATGCCATGCTGGCAACAAGCGCCGATAAAGGTGGTGTTCGTAATTTGGATATGCTGGATTAAGCTCGACGAAACATAGGACTGAGCAGAAGTTCAGTCCTTTTCTTTTTACTTACGATCCAAAACGATAAAACTATAATCATAGGGATTCGGCCCTTCGGCTTCAAAATCTTCCCGCCCAATTTCACGCCACTGAGTCCAATCGACTTCGGGAAAATAAGCATCGCCTTCGACTTCTGCATGAACTTTCGTTAGATAGATACGATCAACATCCGGCAGACTCGTTTGATAGATCTGGTCACCACCAATGATCATCACTTCCGACTGACCGTCAATATCACAAACCGACTCTCCTAAATCAAAAGCCTGCTCAAGAGAGTGCACGACTTTCACGCCTTCAGCCGACCAGCTTTCATTTCGCGTTATAACGATATTGCATCGACCTGGAAGCGGCTTACCAATCGACTCATAGGTTTTACGCCCCATTAGAATCGGCTTGCCCATCGTCACTTGTTTAAAGTACTTAAGATCATTGGGCAAATACCAAGGCAGCTTGTTGTTAATGCCGATAACTCGGTTTTCTGCCATCGCGACGATCATGGAGCGCTTCATTGTTTCTTCCTACTCGATATATATTTAAACTGAAAAAGGGTACTGGATACTGTCATGCGACTCATAGCCGACGACTTCAAAGTCAGCGGTCGTCACCCAGGTTTCAAGGTCTTCGAGTGACTTGATATCAGGGTTGATATTTAGTCTCGGAGAAGCGAAAGGCTCACGCTTTAGCTGCACATCTCGCATCAATTCTAACTGGTTCTCGTAGATATGAGCATTGACTATTTTGTGGTAAGCCTTACCGGCTTTATGCCCCGTGATCTGTGCCATTAGAGCAAGCAGAACATAGACCTGAACCTGATTGAAATTCAGCCCCAGCGGCACATCACAAGAACGCTGATAACTAGTCAAATACAGTGTATCCCCTAGCAAAGAAAATGTGTGCGTATGCATGCAAGGGCGCAGACAACCCATTTCGAACTCGCCCGGGTTATAGAAGCTTAGAATTTCTCCGCGGTCATCGACCCCTTTCGAAAGGTTATCGACGATCTTTTTAAGCTGGTCTAATGGCGTGCCATCCGGCTTTTGCCACGCCCGGCCCTGAACGCCGTATACTCGCCCCATATCATCCTCACCTTTACGATGCGGATTATTCAACCAGGCTTCATTCTCATTGGCATTAGCATTCCAGGTGTTACAGCCGATCTCGCGAAATTGCGCAGCACTGCTATACCCACGGAGATAACCCAGAAGTTCTGCAATGGCTGCTTTATAGTAACTTTTGCGAGTGGTAATTAACGGAAATACATTGTTCTCAACGTCATACTCCAGGTCAGCATTGATTAGGGTCAGGCAGCGCGTTCCGGTACGTTTATTATCTACCCACACACCCTCATCAATAATACGCTGACAAAGCGCTAAGTACTGCTTCATATGCTTCTCTCAATTTTTTATTTTCTAGTTTATGCTCGGTGCGATAGTTTATCGGAGTTAAATTTGTAGGCATACCAAATAAAACCCACACCTATTAATATCATCGGGAATGACAGTAGTTGACCTTTCGTCAGCCAACCCCAGGCAACAAAACCAATATGTGCGTCAGGCTCTCTTACGAACTCAACAACAAAGCGGAAAATTCCATAGAAGATCATAAACATACCCGAGACCGATGCCGCAGGCCTGGGTTTAACGGAATAAAACCATAAAATACAAAAGAACATCAGCCCTTCAAGCCCTGCCTGATAAAGCTGAGAAGGGTGCCTAACCAATTGCTCCGGGTCGTTTGGAAATACCATTCCCCAAGAAACATCTGTCGCCCTGCCCCATAATTCTGCACCAATAAAATTTCCGATTCGTCCCAAACCCAAACCTATTGGCACAAGAGGCGCGATAAAGTCCAATAGTTGAAAAAAAGTGCAGCCAATCTTTCGTGCATAAAAAACAATGGCTAACATCACACCGATTAAGCCGCCATGAAAGGCCATTCCACCTTCCCAGATTCTAAACAACCAAGCTGGGTCATCGAGAAATTTGTCGAAGTTATAGAAGAATACGTAGCCCAGGCGCCCCCCCAGGATTACCCCCAATGCGCAGTAATAAATCATATCTCCGACTTGCTCTTTGGCAATTGGAGCACCAGGTCGTTGGGCTCGTCTCTGCCCTAGTAAGTAAGCCGCCACAAAACCAATCAAATACATTAAGCCATACCAATGAATTTGAATTGGCCCTAAGTCCAAAGCAACCGGATCTATCTGGGGATACGACAACGCCATTGTAATTCCTTAAATTTTTAATATTAAACAGAGCTAAGTCACTAGAAAGCGAACACCAACTAATAGCAGAAAACCTGCAAACAATCTTTTCAGTAACAGAGGCGACAAGCGATGCGCCAACTGCGTTCCAACCCTCGCGAAGTATACAGAGCAAATAGATATTCCGAGTAAAGCAGGTAGGTAGATCAATCCCAAACTCCATTCAGGCCGTCCTTGCAAATCACTTCCCATCATCACATTACTGAGCGTGGCAAATAAAGCGATGGGTAAACCACATGCAGCGGCGGTACCCACCACTTCTTTCATCTCAATACGATACCGACTCAAATAAGGAACGCTAAGTGTTCCACCACCAATCCCGAAGATAGAAGAAAACCACGCAATGACCACGCCCATTATAGATAGTGCGATATTTCCGGGTATCGCCAAAGACTGCAAGCTAGCGGATTTGATAAACATTCGCAGCGCTACAATCACCGCAAAAAGTCCAAACAGCTTTTTCAGCATCCAGCCATCTAGTTGCACCAGCGTTAATACACCAAGCACCGCACCTAGCGCAATACCAGCACTCATCGGCCGAAACACCGACCACAAAACCGCGCCTCTCTTATGGTGATTATATACCGAGCTCATCGAGGTAAACACTATGGTCGCAAGTGAAGTTGCTATCGCCATATGGGTCAAGACTTCTGCGGGGAAACCTTGGCTTTCGAAGACAAAAACCAGGATAGGCACGACGACTAAACCACCACCCACGCCAAAGAGCCCTGCCGTTAACCCGGCAAAGATACCCGCCAGCAAGTAGCTCACAATAAACATAGTCCGTATCTACCCCTAAATAATTGCATGGTATGATAGCTGTATTACATTCTGAGGTCATTCTTTCAATGTGTTTAATAGTTTTTGATTGGCAGCCCGAGCAAGCACGAATACTGACACTCGCCTCAAATAGAGATGAGTACTACGCCCGCCCTACACTTAACGCTCATTTCTGGGAAGATAGCCCTGACATATTTGGCGGCCGAGATTTAAAAATGGGTGGCACCTGGTTAGCCCTTTCCAAAGGTGGCCGCCTCGCTGCAATTACAAATTATCGCGCGCCAGACTCCAGAGTATACGAACGATCTCGTGGAGAAATTCCCTCAAGCTTCCTTCAAGCAAGCTGCTCTGCAAATGAGTTTGCAGCTCAAATTTCAAGCGATGAATATGCCGGATTTAACGCTCTTCTGTTTGATGGCTCAGACTTGGTATATTGCCATAATCGTGGTCAGACGAGAGGTAGTCAAACCCTAAAGCCGGGACGGTATGGCTTAAGTAACCACCTGCTAGATACGCCTTGGCCAAAAGTACGAAAAACCAAAACAGCTCTCGAACAGGCCCGGCAGAACCCTGATAACACTGAAGCAGCTAGACACTTACTGTTGGCACTACAGAACCAAGAACAAGCATCGCCTGNAGAACTGCCGCAGACAGGCATCCCTCAAGAGTTTGAGCAAGTGCTCTCTTCCCCCTTTATTAGAACGCCCAACTATGGAACTCGTGCGAGCAGCGTCATCATTATTGATAAAGAAACTTTAGGTACGGCTAAGAACGAGCAGATCAATAAAGCTTTCTTTCTTGAACGTCAGTATCAGAAGGGTAGCAGCAAATTTAACGACAACATAACAAACATAACTTTTTAAGCTAGAGCTCGACAGACTCTAGCTCATTGCAAGCTACCGTCATCTTCAGATCGATTACCTTTTAGCTGTTGAACCTGGCGCTTAATGACATGCTGAACCAATGTTTCCTGATCAATTTCGGTGACATTAACGAAGTCAGCGCGCGCAAGCCAGGGCTTGCCATCAATGCTCTCATCCAATGCATCACAAGCAATAACAGCTGCTAAGAGCTGCAATCGAGTATTACTGGGGTATAGCGTTAGTTCTATATGAACATGCTGATTCAAAGCAGCACTTTCTTCAAGCGGGAAAGCGATTCCACAAGCACTCAAATTAACCTGACAAGCAGAAGTAGACTGCTCGAGACCCTCTTCTTGGCCAGAGGCAAGACCGTGGCCAAAAGCCAAATTTATTTTCTGGTTAAAAAGATCAAGAATATTATGAATTTCAGGTTGGGAATTCTTCAGTACTGTCAGATCTGTTGCTATCTGGTGCTCTATCTGTGACAGCAGAGACTTCAGAGAAGTCGGTTGAGCTTGCACCGCCAAATCAGTTTCACCCTCCGAAAGAAAGCGATAACGAAGACCAACAAGGTCCGTCACTCTAAAATAACGTCTTCTTTCACTGTCGTGCGTCACTGAATTTACACCCATATATATTATCCCTAGATAAACCCATCACACACTCTCCTTTCTAGAAGATCTCGTCAGGGTCCAATTCGAAAAAGTTATCAATTGCTTGAGAGTTAGCATCCAGCGTCTTGCTTTCTTCACGCAGCTCTTCCTTCACCTGCTTATCAGTTTTCTCTTGAAGAATAATCTCTACCCGGCGATTTCGCTTTCTACTCTCAGGCGTATCATTCGGCACCAGCGGCCGAGTATCCGCAAAGCCTGTTATGCTAAACCTATCTTGTTTTAGGTAGCCGTCATCAAATAGCCCGTGCGCAACTTCCAAAGCCCTTGCGACCGACAAATCCCAGTTTGATGGGAACATAACAGTTTGAATCGGCACATCATCAGTATGCCCCTGCACGGCGATATCACCTTCAATTGACTCGAGGATATCAATCAGCTTATCAAGCACTGGAATAAACTCATCCTGAAGCTGAGCTGAACCAGAAGAAAAGGCTCCTTTTTCCTGAATTCGAATAATAATTTTACGACCTTGGGTTTCCAGCTCCACCATATCTTTGGCAACTTCGGTCTGGAGCTTCTCAGCAATTTCTTCTGCCTTGGTTTCAGCCTCTTCTTCCAGCTCCATCATTTTTTGAGCAACAAACTCACTGATTTGGGCCTTTTTATCCTGAGCGTTTTCAGTTGACTCATCACAAGCTTCTGCAACGGCTTTCTCTATCTGAGCCTCACACAATACTTCGAGAGTCTGGTGATCTGAGTCAGTCGTTTGCTGCATCACCACTTGCAAAGGTGTGGGGTCTGGTTTTCCCGGAGAGAACTCTTGAGCAATAATACTGGTTCCTTTCGGGATCGACGTAACATCAACCTGATTCTGAACACCAAAGGCATTACGCATTGAACCAGCTAAACGCTTAAATTTGAGTACATCTATTTCTGCGAACGATAATAGCAGAACAAAGAAGCACATAAGGAGGGACATAAGATCCGCAAAAGTCCCCATCCATGCGGGGAGCCCGGGGACGCAATCGCAATCTTTTTCTTCTTCATCACTCATTGTCGAGTTGTTACCTCAGAGATCAAACTAAAAACATACAGGCTGCTTAATAAACCAGAACTATTCTTCACCTGTTTCTCGCTTGCCTTCAGACAAGTAGGTTCTCAACATAGCTTCAATAACACGTGGGTTTTGACCAGCCTGAATCGCCAAAACGGCATCGATTGACATGGACTTGATCAACTCTTCCTCTTCCATTCTAAGAGTCAGTTTGTCAGCAAAAGGGATAGCAACCATATTTGCAAGCATCGCTCCATATAGCGTGGTCAATAGAGCTAACGCCATCGCAGGACCAATGGACTTCGGGTCATCCATGTTGGACAGCATCGCAACCAAACCGATCAAGGTACCAATCATTCCCATCGCCGGCCCCAGGTCTCCTAGAGCAGACCAAACACTTGCGCCTGCCTTATGCCGCGCAACGGCCATATTCTTATCTTTCGTCAGAACTGTTTTAACAACGTCTTCATCATGGCCGTCGATTAAGAGAGCAATACCACGCGCTAGAAAGTCATTATTTATCTCCTTCCCTTCAAGCGATAGCAAACCACCTTTTCGAGCTGCATCTGCCAGCTCTACGACCAAAGTAATCACTTCTTCAGGCGACTCCAACTTGAACATAAACGCTTTGGCTGCAGTCTTTCCTGCGCCAAGAAACTGCCCAAGGTTGTATTTCATCATCAAAACAAGAAAGGAACCAACTAGCACGATCAAAACCGAGGGTACGTCGATAAACAGAACTATTGAGCCGCCCAGGGTCATTGCAAATACAACGATACAAAAGCCACCAAGTAAGCCAATGAGGGTTGCTAAATCCACTAAACGCTCCTAGAAAAAAATTCCCATCTTACAGATATGCCACTTAATGCCTTCAACTATTGAAATTGACTATTAATTCAAGACACTTCCAAGCACGCTAAAAAGAAAATAATTACGTGATTTTGTTACAAGGAAGTTTCATCTGTATGTATAATTGTTCGATTAGGTTTACGTGATCAAACGATCTATGTCGCCTGGCAGTAGTCACACTAATACATATTAATTTACAATTAGTGTAGCCCGAAAAATTGAAAGTTCCTGTTTTTTACCTCTTTTTTAGTTGAGATTTTTATGTCCTCTTCCGATTCAATTAATGACTTTGAAACTTCACTACAAGCTCTCGAAGAAATCGTCAATAAAATGGAGCAAGGACAGCTATCTTTGGAACAATCTCTTGACGCTTTTGAACAAGGCGTCAAGCTAAGCAAAGACTGCCAAAACACCTTGAAGAGCGCTCAACAACGCGTATCTGTATTAACTCAAAGCGACAATGGCTTTGAGTTAAATGCGCTCCAAGAGCAAAGCAATACTGACGCCTAGCCCAAGACCCGATCAATACAAGACTTCTTACCGTGAACGATAATTCAAGTAGTATCCCAAGCTTTCTGAGAGAATATCAGTCTCAAATTAATACAGCACTTAAGGTGCGCCTGGATCAGTTTTGCGCGCCAAACTCTCACTTGGGCGAAGCGATCCGATATAGCACCTTAATGGGAGGCAAGCGCATTCGACCCATTTTAGCCTTAGCGACAGCCAACTGCTTTGCAGTTCAGGCAGAGCAGGCAATGGATGCAGCCTGTGCAATTGAATTTATTCACGCCTACTCTCTTATCCACGACGACCTACCCGCGATGGACGATGATGACTTGAGGAGAGGTCAGGCCACCTGCCATAAAGCGTTTGATGAAGCCACGGCTATTCTGGCAGGTGATGCCTTACAAGCAATGGCCTTTGAATTACTCAGCCAAGCCAAACACTTTGGTCTCGAAAGCCAGATCAAAATGATCCAGCTGCTGACAAAAGCAAGTGGTGCCAGAGGAATGGTGCTAGGGCAAGCAATCGATTTTAACTCTGTCGGGCAAACCTTGTCTCTGAGCCAGCTTGAAAACATGCATCGACATAAAACTGGTGCCCTGATTGAAGCCTCTGTACAAATAGGCGCGCTAAGCAGCCCGTCAGGCGTGACGAAACAAGAATATGAAGCGCTAACCAACTACGCACAGGCTATTGGCTTAGCTTTCCAGGTTCAAGACGACATTCTGGATATTATCAGTGACACCCAAACACTTGGAAAAACCCAAGGTGCTGACATCGCGCTAAACAAACCGACCTATCCTGCCCAGCTTGGTTTAGAGGGCGCTAAAGAAAAACTTATAGCGCTACACCAAGAGTCTATCAACGCGCTGAGTAATCTCGGCGACAAAAATGTTCAGCAACTTACAGCGATTAGTGACTATATTATTTCCAGAATAAAGTAAGAGGTGTAACGTCGATTAAGTCGTAAAAACTGCACTCCTCCCTTTAAGGTTTCTGTTATACTTCGACCCTTACTATCTATCTGTAATTTATAGCCAATGCATACAACTTTTCCGATCTTTCAAGAAATTCCTTTGCAACGACCCAATACGCCATTGCTGGACAAGGTGAATGAACCTTTTCAGTTGCGCTTACTATCGGAAGAACAGCTGGCCCAGCTTAGCCATGAGCTGCGAGCCTACCTGCTATACAGTGTCGGACAATCAGGTGGTCACTTTGGTGCCGGGTTAGGCGTCATCGAACTTACGGTTGCACTGCATTACGTATTTAACACCCCTGAAGATCGTGTCGTATGGGATGTTGGACACCAAGCTTACCCTCATAAAATTCTAACAGGCCGACGCGAGCAAATATTAAAAATTCGCCAACATGACGGCCCTGCGGCGTTTCCCGCAAGAGAAGAAAGTGAATACGACACCTTCGGTGTCGGGCATTCTAGCACCTCAATCAGTGCAGCTCTTGGCATGGCTCTGGCTGCAAAAATGCAGTCCAGCTCTCGCAAGTCTATCGCAGTGATTGGCGATGGCGCTCTAACAGCAGGCATGGCATTTGAAGCAATGAGTCATGCCGGAGATATCGCTCCTGACATGCTAGTTATTTTAAATGACAATGACATGGCGATTTCGGACAACGTAGGCGGTTTGAAGAACCATCTGGCGAGAATTCTGTCAGGAAAAACATACAATCAGATGCGCGATGGCGGCAAGCAAATTCTGAGCAGCACTCCCGGCCTAATGGAGTTTGCCAAGAAAACTGAAGAGCACGTCAAAGGCTTGGTTGCACCCGGTACGCTTTTTGAGGAATTAGGCTTTAACTACATTGGCCCTATCGATGGTCATGACTTGCCAACCTTAATCAAAACATTAGAAAACATGAAGGAGCTGAAAGGCCCTCAATTCCTTCATATTGTCACCAAAAAAGGGAAAGGCTTCGCACCAGCAGAAATCGACCCGATTGGCTACCACGCAATCAACAAAATAGAAGCAAAACCCAAAGTAAGCCCTGTTGAAAATAAGCCTGCCAGCCAACCCAAGTACTCAAACGTTTTTGGCCAGTGGCTTTGCGATATCGCCGCACAAGACAGTCGGGTCGTCGGTATTACGCCAGCGATGCGAGAAGGTTCCGACCTAGTTCGTTTTTCCGAACTCTACCCTGAGCGCTACCATGACGTTGCCATCGCCGAACAGCATGCCGTAACACTGGCAGCAGGCATGGCTTGTGAAGGAGTGAAGCCTGTTGTCGCAATTTACTCAACCTTCTTACAGCGCGCATATGATCAGCTCATTCATGATGTCGCCATCCAGAACCTGGATATTTTGTTTGCCATAGACCGGGCTGGCCTGGTTGGTGAAGACGGCGCAACGCATGCCGGAAGTTTCGACCTATCCTTCTTACGCTGCATTCCCAAGCTAGTTGTGATGGCGCCTTCGGACGAAAATGAACTTCGGAAAATGCTCTACACAGGCCACCAATATGAAGGCCCAGCTTGCGTGCGCTACCCACGAGGCACAGGCCCGGGTGCAGAAATTGAAAAAGAGATGCAAGCCTTGGAATTAGGCAAAGCCAAAGCAATTCGCGAAGGAAAGAAAATAGCCATTCTATCATTTGGCTCTTTGCTGGAACCGGCGAAAGCTGCTGCCGAAAAGCTCAATGCAACACTCGTGGACATGCGTTTTATCAAACCACTCGATACGCAAATGATTGATGAACTGGCGAATAAGCACGAGACCTTGGTCACCTTGGAAGAAAATGTGATCGCCGGCGGCGCAGGAAGCGGCGTGTCTGAATACTTACGCGGGCAAGGACTTGTTTCGCAGGTCATTCATCTAGGCCTTCCCGATAAGTTTGTCGCTCACGGTAAGCCTCAAGACCTGCTTAAACAGTGCGGTTTAGATGCAGAAGGAATTGAACAGAGCATCTTGGCGCTTAGCAACCGAAAAGCAATCGAAAACGCCAGTTAGTCCGCTGGCGCATCATCGTCCTGATGGTCGCGCAACCAATGGCCTAATTTGCTCGCCTTGGTCGAAAGGTAACCGTCATTATGCGGGTTACGGCCAACCTGAATTGGAATTCGCTCGACAACCGAGACTCCACCACTCTGCAAAGCTTTTACTTTTCGTGGGTTATTGGTCATCAGCTTCAGCTCCTTAACACCCAAATGTGCGAGCATGTCATAACAAATCGTGTAATCTCGGAGATCTGCCGCAAAACCTAACTTTTCATTGGCCTCAACCGTATCAGCACCTTGGTCTTGTAACTGGTAGGCACGAATCTTATTTAATAAGCCGATACCACGACCCTCTTGACGTAAGTACAGCAATACACCACGACCTTCATCAGCAATGCTTTGCATCGCCTGCTCTAACTGGTAACCACAGTCGCAACGCATACTAAACAAGGCATCGCCAGTGAGACATTCAGAATGCGTTCTCGCTAATACAGGAGCACCGTTTGAGATATCCCCTAAGGTCAATACAACATGCTCCTGACCAGACTCCACCTCTTCAAAGCCATGCATATCAAACACGGCAAAAGGCGTTGGTAAACGGCATGTTTCAATAAAGCGAACTTTCACAGACGATCCTCTTGGCACAAACTAAAAAGGCATACTAAGGGCTTACAAGCAAGCATCCAAACAAGCTATAAGACCTGCAGGGCGCGCATTGTATCACATTCTGACAAGCGAGCTTAACTCGAATGTAAATTGAAACTGTCTTTTCCGCGACAAATTAGTGAATTCAAACTTACATAACTTGAAAGCCCCGAAAGCAGCTGCTCTAATTAGCCTCCCAAAGATAATAAGAACTAAGAAAATGAACCTATACGAAGAGCGTATTCTTCCACATCTGATCAATGCTGCCTGCACCTCTCCCCCTATTCAGAAACTCCGTAAAAGAATAGTACCGAAATGCACCGGACGAGTTCTCGAAATTGGCATGGGCTCTGGCGCCAACCTTGAATTCTACAACAGTAAGAACATCGACTTTGTATGGGGCCTAGAGCCCTCTGAAGGAATGCGAAGAAAGGCCGCAGCTAAGGTGGCAAAGTCCGATATTGAAGTAAAATGGCTGGACTTACCTGGTGAAGAGATTCCGCTTGAAGACGACTGCGTTGATACCATCCTGCTAACCTTCACCTTATGCACAATCCCCGACTACCACAAAGCCCTTCAGCAAATGCATAGAGTACTCAAGCCTGAGGGTAAGCTTCTATTTAGTGAGCATGGCCTAGCGCCTGAACCAAAAGTTGAGAAATGGCAACACCGTTTAAACAAACCCTGGGGCTGTGTTGCAGGAGGTTGTAACCTGAACCGCCCGATTGATAAGCTCATTCAAGCAGGCGGGTTCGAAATTGTAATGATTGAGCGCTTCTACGCTCCTAAAGCACCAAAGTTCGCAGGCTATATTTATCTAGGTGAAGCTCGAAAACTATAAATTCGGACTTAGGAGCTTAACCACCTGTCATATTCATAAAGCGAACAATTTGAGGCTCTTCAGACAAGTTAAACTCATGACGCTCTGGCTTAAGGTCCATTGCCTCGATAATGCTTCGCTTCAGACGCTCTCTGTCTCCGGGGTGGGCACGCAAGACGGCACGCAAGTCAACCGCATGCTCATTACCCAAGCATAGCAAAAGTAAACCCTCAGCAGTCACTCGCACCCGGTTACAGTCACCACAAAAGTTATGACTATGAGGCGAGATAAATCCGATGCGAGTCTTTTCTCCGGGCAATTGATAATAACGCGACGGGCCATCGGAGCGATTGCCGGTCGACACTACCTGAAGCGGCCAAACCTCACTGATAATTTCTTTAAGCTCTTGATTCGAGCAAAAAGCTTCTTCGCGACTATGTTCCGAGATAACGCCTAAGGGCATCTCTTCGATAAAGCTAATATCAATGCCTTTGCTCACTGCAAAACGTATCAGGGGGATTACTTCGTCGGCATTCCGACCCTTCATAATCACAGCATTCAATTTGATCTTCTCAAAGCCTGCGTCAATTGCTGCATCGATTCCCTGAAGCACTTTTTCAAGATCACCAACGCGAGTTAACTCTTTAAACTTGTCAGCCTTTAGAGTGTCCAGACTTATGTTTAAACGCTTTACGCCCGAGGCGAGCAAAGACTTCGCGACTTTTGATAACTGTGAACCATTTGTCGTCATCACCAGCTCATCCAAACCAGGCAAGGCGCCTACCGACTCGCACAAGGACATTACGTTTGCTCGAACTAAAGGCTCACCACCCGTTAAACGTATCTTTCCGACACCTAGCTCGACAAAGGCCTCAGCAACTTGGTGCATTTCTTCCAAAGTCAGGACTTTTTGTCTCGGAACAAAGGTCATTTCTTCGTCCATGCAATAGACGCAGCGAAAATCACAGCGATCAGTCACAGACATACGCACGTAGCTAACGCGACGGCCAAACTTGTCAATTAACTGATTGCTATTAATACTCATCGACTCTCACTCAATAGTTCAATTTTACGATGCCAAATAGTGACCACTACGGCCACCTTTCTTTTCGAGTAATCTTACCTGATCGATCACCATACCTTTATCAACCGCCTTACACATATCATACAAAGTCAAGCAGGCGACACTCACGGCCGTTAAGGCTTCCATTTCAACACCCGTTTTGGCATCAAGCTTACACTGGGCCGTCATTCTTACCCGGGGTTCACCCTCTTCGAGACCTAGCGCTTCAATCTCTATGCTTACAGAACTGAGGTTCAAGGCATGACACAAGGGAATCAGCTCCGAACACTTCTTTGCCGCCATAATTCCGGCTATTCTGCAGGTCGCGAATACATCACCTTTCTTGTGACGACCTTCGGTAATCATCCGAAGGGTTTCTTCCTTCATTAAAACGTAACCTTCTGCGCGTGCAATACGGTGGGTAACTTCTTTTTCACCCACATCTACCATATGCGCTGCACCTTGCTCATTCAGGTGCGTTAGATTGTCGGACATACTTACCTCTTTCCCAGACTCTAATGACTCATTCTATCAGACCAAGCTGCTATCTTTTAGACCACGCACCAATACCTGCTACACCTTGCGCTCCTGCCTGAAAAGCACGAGGTAAATCAGCAGGGCTCATTCCCCCTAATGCATACACTGGCAGCGTCGCTAACTTAAGCCAGGCACTGAAGCTAGACCAGCCAATTGCGATGGCATTAGGGTGAGTAGCTGTTTCCTGCACCGGTGACAATGTTGCAAAGTCTGCCCGAATACTTTGTGCATGTGCCAGCTCATCTAAAGAGTGGCAGGACACCGCTAAATAAAAGTTTTCTTTAAAAGGTCTAACATGACAACGCTTCGCCACATAAGTCGGCAAATGAACACCTCTAACACGCGTTTTGTATTGCTCAAAACGAAGCAAGCATTCACCTAGCAGCTCCGCCGAAGCCTCCGCATCAAAAGACAACTCAAGGTGCGCACTCAGCATTAGGCTCTGCCCTAAACCGGGAATCGTCGCCAGCAAGTCATCCAGCCAAATAAAATACTCATCAATACTTAAATCTGGCTGCCTTAAGAGTATCATGCCTGGACATTTTTCGAACAAAACTTCTACTTCTTTTCTTGCCCTATCCAAATTTGGGTAGGTAGGCGTAACTATATATTGCTCTGGAAGTTGGCAGGCGGTGATGATAGGCACATTAGCATCAGGGAAGCTGTATTTTGATAAATCCCCACACTCAACCCACTTTACTTGCTGACCTTCTCGGCCAAGACCATCGCTTGGCGCTTTCGAGAATTTGGACACCAGCCAGACATCGAGCAGCACTTGCTTGTCACCATAGTCATGAGAAATCTGAATCAACGGTCGCAGTGCGCCAGCCTCTTCAGGATCGAACACCAGGCCAAGTTCTTCCTCCAGTTCTCTGGCTAAAGCAACAGGAAGCGTTTCACCACTTTCGACCTTGCCGCCTGGAAACTCCCATAAGCCGCCTTGATGAACCTCATCAGGACGCTTAGAAATCAGGATCTCTCGGGCACCGGCAGCAGATGTTCTCTCTATGACGCCAACGGCCACATGAACTATTTTTGATGACGACATAAGCCCCTTTACAAAAAAACGGCCCATAAGCTTTACAGCTATGAGCCAGATAATAATTCAAAAAAGTGTATGCTTTATCTAGAAATAAAGCTTAAGTCCGGTATTCGGCATTAATCGTCACATAGTCGTGAGACAAATCAGTTGTCCATACCGTTTCTTCAACACTGCCACGCGCTAAGTCGATACGTATGGTGATCTCTTCTTGATCCATCACTGCCTGACCGCGCTCTTCAGTATATTCGGCACACTTCTCGCCTTGATGAACAATCCTGACATCACCCAAGTATATCTCGACCAAGCTCAAATCAAACGCCTCAATCGAAGCCCGGCCCAAGGCGGCCAGAATACGACCCCAATTCGGATCGCAGGCAAATAAGGCGGTCTTAATCAAAGGAGAATGAGCAATGGTGTAAGCCACTTCAAGTGCTTCTTCAGTACTTTTAGCCTGCTCAACCTGAACCGTTACAAACTTGGTGGCACCTTCGCCATCACGCACGATCAATTGCGCCAGCTCGACCAAGACATCACTTAAGGCGTCTTTAAGGGCTGGAAAATCAGCATGAGACTTATCAATCAAAGGTGCTTTTGACTTGCCTGTCGTAAACAGAATACAAGAATCGTTTGTCGAGGTATCGCCATCGACAGTAATTCGATTAAATGAGGCCTCAGCAAGCTCCTGCAATAATTCATCTAGCAAAGCTTGAGGCACGCTCGCATCACATCCGACATAGGCCAGCATGGTTGCCATGTTTGGCTTAATCATGCCCGCGCCTTTACTGATGCCATTAATACGAACAGTCTCGCCTGCGTAGCTAATTTCAGTCGACACACCCTTGGGTCGAGTATCGGTTGTCATAATACCTTCGGCCGCATCGGCCCAAGCATCACCTTTTAACTGAACTTTAGCCTGAGGAATTGCCGCTACGATCTTCTCTATAGGCAGTTTTTCACCAATAACACCGGTTGAAAAGGGCAACACTTGTTCTCGCGCAACACCAAACTGTTCAGCTATAGCAGCACAACTTTGCAAAGCATCATCCATACCCTGCTTACCCGTGCCTGCATTGGCATTACCGGTATTCACCACTAAATAGGCATTTGAAGCCTGAGCAAAGCTACCTGTCGCCAAGTGCGCTTTACAGAGCTGAACCGGTGCAGCGCAAAAAGCATTCTTTGTAAAAACGCCTGAACAGGTGCTCCCCTGAGCCAGCTCGATCAAAACCAGGTCTTTACGACCCTCTGTTTTGATACCAGCCTCAACAACACCGATACGCGCACCGTCTATGTCAAAAAAGGCAGGTAAATCACCCTTACCAACAGCCATAATTCCTTCCAATTAAAATATTTACTAACAGTAAGGCTATGAAACCTTACCGTGGCACTGCTTATACTTCTTGCCCGAGCCACATGGGCAAGGCTCATTACGCCCTACTTTACGGCCTTCTCGCGTCACAGGGGCCTGCTTTTCTTCAGCCGCCGGAGCCGAGCCACCTTCACTACCGGCTGCATTGGCATCTGCATGTTCAGTCTTTGCCCGGCCCAATTGCTGTTCTAGCTCTTGCTGTCTGCGTCGCTCTAGCTCTTCAGCCTCGTCTTGAGTCTGAATCTTCACGTGACTGGTCACACGTACCACGTCATTTTTCAAATTGCCCAGCATCGATTCAAATAGAACAAATGCTTCTCGCTTGTATTCCTGCTTAGGGTTTTTCTGAGCGTAGCTGCGTAGATGGATACCCTGACGTAATGCATCCATTGATGCCAAGTGCTCCTTCCAAAGCGTATCAAGAATATGTAGAAACACTTGTTTCTCGAAGTTACGCATAGACTGCGCACCCGCCGTCTCTTCTTTCTCTTTGTAAACTTTAACGATCTCTTCAATAATCTTGGTTCGCAAGGTTTCTTCGTGCAAGCTATCGTCACTATCCAACCATTCTTGTACGGGGAGTTTAACCGCAAACTCTGACTCAAGATGGCTTTCAAGCCCGGCGATATCCCACTGCTCGTCTAGGCTTTGCGGTGGAATAAAGCGACTGATCGTATCATCAACAACTTCTTCGCGAATCGCTGCAACGATATCTGAAATATCATCAGACTCCATCACCGAGTTACGCTGCTCATAAATCACACTACGCTGATCGTTCGCCACATCATCGTATTCCAGTAAGGACTTACGAATATCAAAGTTACGGCCTTCTACTTTACGCTGAGCCTTTTCAATCGCATTACTCACCATCTTGTGCTCGATGGCCTCACCTTTGTCCATACCCAAGGCTTGCATGATGTTACGTACACGATCCGAGGCAAACAGACGCATCAAGTTATCTTCTAAAGACAAGAAGAAACGGGTACTACCTGGGTCACCCTGACGGCCAGATCGTCCACGAAGCTGGTTATCGATTCGACGAGACTCGTGACGTTCGGTACCCAAAATATGCAACCCGCCTGCCTCAAGTACGGCTTTATTTCGTACTTCCCAGTCAGCTTTGATTTTAGCGATCTTGTCATCACTTGGGTCTTTCAATGCTTTAATTTCAGCTTCCCAATTACCACCCAGAACAATATCCGTGCCACGACCAGCCATGTTCGTCGCAATGGTTACAACACCCGGCAAACCGGCTTGCGCAACGATCTGAGCTTCTTGAGCATGCTGCTTCGCATTCAATACACTGTGCTTAATGCCTGCTTTCTTAAGTAATGCAGACAAAAATTCAGATGATTCAATAGATGCAGTACCCACTAGTATCGGGCGCTTTTGCGCAACCACAGCTTTTACTTCATCAATGATCGCTTGGTATTTTTCTTCCTGCGTCAGATAGATCAGGTCGTTATGATCAATTCGCTGAATCTCTTTGTTTGTCGGAATAACGACAACATCCAAACCATAAATTTGCTGGAACTCGAATGCTTCGGTATCCGCCGTACCCGTCATACCAGCCAGTTTCGAATAAATTCGGAAGAAGTTCTGGAAGGTGGTTGAAGCCAAAGTCTGGCTTTCAGCCTGAATTGCAACATTCTCTTTAGCTTCTATCGCCTGGTGCAAACCTTCGCCCCAACGACGACCAGCCATGGTTCGGCCGGTATGTTCATCGATAATAACAATTTGCTTATTCTGAACGATATAATCGACATCTTTCACATATAGGTAATGCGCACGCAAAGCGGCATAGACGTGGTGCAGTATGTTCAGGTTAGTCGCAGCGTAAAGGCTATCGCCCTCTTCCAGCACGCCATGCTCAATTAAGAGTCCTTCAAGATAGGTATGACCCGCTTCAGTCAAATCGACATTTTTCGATTTTTCATCAATTGTGAAGTGACCGTCATCAATAGGCTTATCGTCTTCACCTACCTCCGCTTTCTTCAGCATCGGTACCAAAGCATTAATCTGCTTATAACGCTTGGAACTGTCCTCAACTGCGCCAGATATAACCAAAGGCGTACGCGCTTCATCAATCAGGATCGAATCAACTTCATCGACAATCGCAAAGTTCAGACCACGCTGATACTTACCTTCAAGATTGAAGGCCATATTGTCACGCAAGTAATCGAAACCAAACTCGTTATTAGTACCATAGGTGATGTCTGACTGGTAAGCTGCTCTCTTTTCATCTGGCTGCTGGCCACCATAGACAACACCAACACTTAAGCCCAAAAAGTTATAGAGTGGCTCCATCCATTTGGAGTCACGCTTTGCAAGGTAGTCGTTCACGGTCACAACGTGCACACCCTTACCTTCCAGAGCATTAAGGTATACAGCCAAGGTTGCTACCAGCGTTTTACCTTCACCAGTTCTCATCTCTGATATTCGACCTTCGTGCAGCGTCATACCACCAATCAACTGAACATCGAAATGACGCATAGATAAGACACGCTTACCAGCCTCACGACACACTGCAAAAGCTTCAGGCAAAATCTGATCCAGGCTCTCACCCTCACCAACTCGCTTCTTAAACTCTGCACTTTTAGCTTTTAAGCTTTCATCATCTAGTTTGGAAAGATCCTCTTCCAAAGCGTTTATCTTCGTGACGACCTTTCTCATTCTCTTGAGTTCGCGCTTGTTCTTACTACCAAAAATCTTGGTCATTGCTGATGAAAACATAATGATCTTCTATATTCGTATCTTGTTAATTGAGAGCTCTGCAGACAGAGCGCTATTCTATAGAATGCGCCCGCACATTGATTTCTAATGGTCACGTTCGGCGTGATAAGCCAAAGATGAAACAGCGATCCCTGATTATTGTTGAAAAAATAAGTTCAAGTCTACAGTGAATTGAAACCAGGCTCAAAGGCTAAAATGGGTATGAGATGAAGTAATACAAGGGCAGAGAAGAGAAAAACAAAAGAAAAGTCGATAAATAGCGAAATGGGTCAGGTTTTTGGTAAATCAGACCCATTACCTCAACAAAGAAATAAGGCACTAACGACGATGAATATACTTCTTGGGGTTAATGACTTTGCCGTTTTTGCGTACTTCATAGTGCACGTGAGGGCCGGTTGAGCGGCCGGTGCTGCCCATTGATGCGAGCACTTGGCCTTTGTCGACAATATCGCCTACTTTTGCTTTGAGTTCTTTACAGTGAGCATAGCGGGTTGTGAAGCCTCCACCATGGTTGACTTCAACTAAGTTACCGTAACCGTAGCGGTCACCTGAGTATGTAACGACGCCCGAGGCAACGGCGATGATGTCACTATCTTCCTTACCTGCGAAGTCTACTCCGGCATGCCAGGCACGCTTTCCTGAAAAAGGGTCTGTTCGGTAGCCATAGGCTGAGGACATCCATCCCCAGGTAATGGGGCGGCCGGCAATAAATAATTCTTCTTGGGTTTTGCGGCTAACAAACAGCGCGTCAATCACTTCTAGCTGCTGCTCACTATCAGTAAGTTGTCGGTCAATCTGATCAAGACTTTCAACAATGCCTGGCAGCACGTAAGACTCGCCCAGCTTTGCATCGGTGGGGCCACCTAGCGCAGGGCTCGCACTGAAGTCAAATTCGCCATTCTTTAGCTTCGCTACTTCTGTCAGTCTTTGACCAAGCGCATCAAGGCGTAACAGTCTGGCCTGCATATCACCCATTCTTAAGGTTAGCGCATCAACCTTTTCCTGAGCTGCTCGCTTAATCCTGGTCACTTGTTTCTTTTGTGCGTTGATATCTTGCTGCCAACCAACAATTATTTCTTTATCTAAAGTCGACTCGGCTTCTCCGGCCACCCAGGTCTGTAGACGGTAGCCCGAAAACACTAGTACGGCCATGAGAAAAACAAATAGCGCACCAACAATGACGAGCTGCTTATTTCCTAACTGATAAGTTTTAGACTTTCCGTGGTTTCGACCAACAAAAATAATATTCATAGCTTTTCTTATATCGTTCTTTTAGCATATCCCTATTCCATGATGTCATTCCATGACTCAATTTGCGCTAGTTTGACCAAGCATCAAGCTCTTTGCAAGCGCTAGTCGCTTTGCTCTTGAGCCTTGTCACGCCGAACTTAGCAAAGCCAATTTAGCCTGTCACACTTTTAAGTTTATGAGACAACCAAAGCAGCAAAAGTTTGCCCCTAAAATCAGCTTAAAAAGACTGAGTGCGAAATCAAACAATCTTCAGTCTCTGATTAAACAGGCCGCCAGCCGAAAGTCGCTGGAAGTTCTGTTTGACGAAACCTTGCCAAGCGCTTTTAAAGGCAAGTTTCAAATAAACGCCTTTAGCCAAGGCAGGCTCACCCTCACCTGCTCGTCTGCAGCGCTCATGACCAAATTCCGTTTCTCTCAAGAGCAGGTGATATCTATGCTCAATGCAAAAATTCACCCAGAGAGAATAGAGCAGATCAAAATCAAAGTGCGACCCAAAGGGGCATTTTCAAACAAAGCACCCATTGATACGCCAAGTACACCTAAACACTTAAGCAAAAAAAATGCCCAGATTCTAAGAGAAGAAGCTGAGCATACTGATGATTTGAAACTAAAAAAGATTTTACTTCAGTTAGCCAGACATACTGATTAGCAGATTAGTATCAATATATCCGGCTCGCTGGTTTTCTCTTATGCAGCCACTTAAGCAGCTAACACTGGCTTCATATATGAAATTGGAGCTGTACTTGCGTCTTCGAAAGTATTCACTTCCCAAGCATCGGTTTCCTTGATGAGTTTTCGCAGCAACTTGTTGTTCAAGTCATGACCAGACTTGTAACCTTTAAACTCACCAATCAAGCTATTGCCCAATAAGTATAAGTCGCCGATAGCATCCAAAATTTTGTGTTTTACGAACTCATCGTCATAACGCAAACCATCTTCGTTCAAGACCTTGTAGTCATCAACAACAATTGCGTTATCGAAACTACCGCCTTGAGCTAGATTCATTGCTTGCAAACGTTCAAAGTCACGCATAAAACCAAAAGTCCGGGCACGGCTTACTTCTTTTACAAACGAGGTGCTCGAGAAATCAATCGCCGCATCTTGAGTACCCTGATGAAAAACAGGGTGATCAAAGTCAATTGAAAAGCCAACTTTGAAGCCATTAAAAGGCACAAACGTCGCTTTCTTACCGTCTTCTTCGATCGTCACTTCTTTGGTGATGCGAATAAACTTCTTAGCCGCTTCTTGCTCTTCAATTCCCGCAGACTGGATTAGAAAAACAAAAGGACCAGCACTACCATCCATAATGGGTACTTCTTCAGCACTTAACTCAACACGGCAGTTATCAATACCTAAACCAGCCATGGCTGAAAGCAAATGCTCTACAGTCGCTACTTTAACGCCGTCTTTAACAAGCGTTGTTGAAAGCAAAGTCTCACCTACGTTTTCCGCACGCGCTTCTATCTCCACAGCTGGAGACAAATCGGTACGACAAAACACAATCCCTGAGTCGATCGGTGCAGGCATAAGCGTTAAATACACCTTTTTACCTGAATGAAGACCCACTCCAGTGGCTCGAATTGTATTCTTTAATGTGCGCTGTTTAATCATATTTTGATTTCTATCAACCTTTATAAATTGCTGAACTGGTCAAAAAACAGGCGCATAATAACAGAATGCGCCGAATTTCCCAACTAAAACGATCAACTATTCATCAAGATGTAATATTAGGCGCGGATAATTAATCCGCTTGACGCCTCAAAAATGCTGGTATATCCAAGTAATCAACACTTGGAGCCGCATCAGTTTTGCTCGTATCAACCGCAGCATTACCTACGCGGTCAACGCTTGGACGACGGCGACTTACAGCTGGGCGCTCCAATTCACCGTAATCTAGCGTACCGTCCTTTTTAGTCGGCGTATTGTCAACAACCTTAACCGGCTTATCCATTGCAGCTGACAAACCTGTTGCAACAACTGTTACTTTTAGTTCATCTGTCATCTCAGGATCGATAACCGTACCTACAACAACTGTTGCTGAGTCTGAAGCAAATTCTTCTACAATATTACCCACTTCCGAGAACTCACCCAAGTTCAAGTCAACACCCGCAGTAATGTTAACCAAGATACCACGCGCACCCTGAAGGTTAATGTCTTCTAGCAGCGGGCTTCTAATCGCAGCCTCTGCAGCTTCCTTAGCTCGCTCTTCACCCGATGCTGAACCGGTACCCATCATAGCCATGCCCATTTCAGACATAACTGTTTTTACGTCTGCAAAGTCAACGTTGATCATACCTGGGCGGATAATTAGATCCGCAATACCTTGAACAGCCCCTTGAAGTACGTCATTCGCTGCACCAAATGCATCAAGCAAGGTCGTATTTTTACCTAAAACTGATAGCAGTTTTTCATTTGGAATCGTGATCAAGGAATCAACATTCTCAGCCAGTTCCTGCAAACCTGCTTCAGCGATTTTCATACGCTTGCCGCCTTCAAAAGGAAAAGGCTTAGTCACAACAGCAACCGTCAAAATACCTAATTCACGCGCTACTTCAGCCACAATCGGTGCTCCACCCGTACCTGTACCGCCGCCCATACCGGCAGTAATAAATACCATGTCAGCACCCTTTAGGGTTTCCGCAATGCGCTCTTTATCTTCTAAAGCCGCTTGACGTCCAATCTCAGGATTCGCGCCTGCACCAAGGCCTTTAGTAATTGTGCTACCCAATTGGATAACTGCTTTGTTTTCTAGATCTTTTAGAGCTTGTGAGTCTGTATTTGCACAAATAAACTCTACACCGTCTACATCGCCAGATAGCATGTGGCGCACTGCGTTACCACCGCCACCGCCGACACCAACGACTTTTATTACGGCGTTTTGTGAAACATTCTCTACGAGTTCAAACATCACTCTTTCTCCTAATATTATATTTTCAATCTGCTAGTTGCTGCTTTGTATTGTTGGTTTTTGTAGGCAATTTTTAGAAGTTGCCGGTAAACCATGTTTTTATTTTTTCCATAAAACTTTCGCCTCCCTCAGACCTCATCATCGGCTCACTATCCGTTGTCCTCTGCTTCAGTCCATACATCAATAAACCAACGCCCGTTGCATACATCGGATTATTGACGACATCCGCCAAACCAGATACACCCTGCGGGGATGCTAATCTGACAGGCATATGGAATATCTCTTCTGCTAACTCAACAACGCCTTCCATCTTTGACGTCCCGCCCGTTAACACAATCCCGGCGGCAATTACATCTTCAAAGCCACTTCTACGTAACTCTGACTGTATCAAGGTAAATAACTCTTCATAGCGAGGTTCAACCACCTCAGCCAATGCCTGCCGAGACAAGTCTCGTGGTGGGCGATCCCCAACACTAGGCACTTTTATGGTTTCTTCTGCACCGGCCAATTGCGTCAAGGCACAGGCATATTTAATCTTTATCTCTTCCGCGTTTTGTGTCGGTGTACGCAGTGCCATGGCAATATCATTCGTCACCTGGTCGCCCGCTATCGGGATTACTGCGGTATGACGAATCGCACCACCGGTAAATATTGCGATGTCGGTTGTTCCACCACCAATATCCACAACACAGACACCTAACTCTTTCTCATCGTCAGTGAGCACCGCATAGCTTGAAGCCAACTGCTCTAAAATAATGTCATCAACGTCCAGATCACACTTCTGCACACACTTTTCTATATTCTGAGCTGCGTTAACCGCACAGGTCACCAAGTGCACCTTTGCTTCTAGACGCACACCAGACATACCCAAAGGCTCTTTAATGCCTTCCTGGCTATCAATCACAAACTCCTGAGGGAGAATGTGCAGCACTTTCTGGTCTGCTGGTATTGCCACAGCCTGTGCAGCATCGATAACACGATCAATATCGGCCTGAACAACTTCTCGATCTCGAACCGCAACAATGCCGTGCGAATTCATACTGCGAATATGGCTCCCGGCTATTCCTGCATAGACAGAGTGAATCTGGCACCCTGCCATCAGCTCAGCCTCTTCGACAGCTCGTTGAATTGCGTTAACTGTTGACTCAATATTGACAACAACCCCTCTCTTTAAGCCACGAGAAGGGTGCGAACCGATACCAACTATTTCGATCTGTCCTTCACTATTCTTCTTGCCAACAATTGCAACAATTTTGGAGGTTCCAATATCCAACCCCACGGTAAATTCATTTTCTAATGAGCCAGCCATTCTGGTGTTCCCACGTTACTTTTGTACCAACTTTGCTTTCGCGAAGCCTAAGGCCATCCGATGCCCGGCTCACAAACACATTCCTAATTCTTACTTTTTACCGGATCGCCACTTGATCGCTACACCGTTCGGGTAGCGAGCGTCGATTCGGCTAATATTCGCCACGTCAATATTTGCTCTGGAGCTGAAAACCTTACCAACTCGTTCCAGCTTGGCTTCAAGGTTCTGCTGCCCTTCGCGATCTTGTAGCTTAATTTCACCCATTGCGACCGCCACACCATTACTCAAGGTCATATTCCAGACATTTCTAGGTTTCAATTCCAGCGCTCTAATAGCCAAGCCATACTCTTTAAGGCCTTGCTGTAGTACTCCGAGCGTTGAATACATCATATTTTTCTTCGACGCACTGAACTGCTCACTGCCGATCAGTTGCGGTAAAACCAATAAATCACTTCTTAGTTCAGCAGGCTTAAAGACAACACCTTCTGCATTGAGCAACGCTCCGTCATTCCACTGACTCACCGCAACTTGTTCATTTATTAGCAGCTTGATTTCGCCCGGCCAGACTCTACTCACAGTCGCACTGTTAACCCAGGCCAAGCCCTCTACTCGTGTTTGAACGTCTTTTAAGTCAGTCGCTATAAATCCGGCGCCGACTAAACCACTCAACGCTTGTGTCACTTCACTTTCGTTCAGATAAGAAAACGCGCCTGTTACCTTGATCGATGAGATAGGGTGGTCAACTACTTGTATCAGACTGTCTCTTTTAGTCAGTAATACAAGTAGCGCTAAACAAATTAGCGTCACAGTTAGAACACGCTTGAGCACCAAAACAGTCTCTTCACGTACAGCGTTTCCTTCTGCCAACTGAGCGCCCTGCCCCATTACATGAATTGCAGCATTATGTGCCATCTAACTATCCCCTTTATCATTATTATTGTTCTTGCTTAAGCGCTTGTTTGTCACTGCTGACTTCAGTATTTCCAGTAGCAAATCATCAAACTCTAAACCTGAAGCTTTCGCGGCCATAGGAACCAGACTATGGCTGGTCATTCCTGGTATGGTGTTAACTTCTAACAACCAAAAGCGCCCTTTGCTATCGCGCATTACATCGACACGCCCCCAGCCAGAACAGCCTAAGGCACTAAATGCTCTTTCCGCCAAATTCCCCAGACTCTGCTCTTCTTCATCAGATAAGCCTGAGGGTAATAAATATTGTGTAGAATCTGACTCGTACTTCGCTTCATAGTCATAAAAGGTATGGCTGGTTTTTAAGCCAATTACCGGTAATGGCGAACCATTCAACAAGCCAACTGTATATTCATCACCTTCTATCCACTGCTCCAAAAGCACTTGCTCATCCATTTCCAGAGCCTTACTTACTGCGGCTTCCAGCTGTGTCTGATTATTTACTTTAAACACACCAATCGATGACCCTTCACGAGAAGGTTTAACTGCCAACGGGAAACCCATCAATGAAACCAGGCGGGTGAGCATTTCCGGGTTCAACTTCTCTACATAACTAAACTTAGGTGTCGGTAAATTCATCCCCTGCCAAAGGTACTTAGTTCGTGTCTTATCCATGCCAATGGCAGAGCCCATTACACCACTACCGGAGTACGGAATATTCAGGGTCTCTAAAACACCCTGTATCGTGCCATCTTCACCACCACGTCCATGAAGCGCTAAGAATGCCCGGTCAAAAGGCATGTGTTTGACCAGGTCTTCAATCTCTCCACCAAAATCCAGTTTGAAGGCATCAACACCTTTACGCAGCAAGCCATCCAGGACAGCCTGACCACTTTTCAGAGACACCTCGCGCTCCGCCGAGGTTCCTCCCATAATAACGGCAACTTTACCTAGCTTGTCCGCCACTGAACTCATGAACAAGCCTCCAACAACTCGCCATCTTCCGACAAACGAATAGCTATCTGACCGACGCTACCCGCCCCCTGAGTAAGTAATAAGTCGCCGTCTTGAAGCACTGTGGACAAAAGTTTTTCCAGGTTCGGCACTACCTCATCTACCTGGTGACCACCATCGATATAAATTGGCTCAGCACCACCACGCTGACGAATACTGCGGCACAATGCGCGACTATCAGCACTTGGAATTGGTGTCTCGCCAGCGGGGTAAACTTCCATCAATAGCAACACATCCACCTTGGCGAGAACTTTTACGAAGTCCTCATATAGGTCACTGGTACGGCTATAACGATGCGGTTGAAAAACCATGACCAATCGTTTGTCTGGCCAACCCGCACGAATCGCCTGGAGTGTCGCTTCCACCTCACTTGGGTGATGCCCGTAATCATCAACCAACATAACTTTTGAAGCGCTCTTCGCTTCAGTATCTTGTCGTTGAACAGCGTAGTCGCCATACACCTGAAAACGACGCCCTACCCCTTGGAAACTTTCCAAGGCTCTTTGAATTGCGGCATCTTCAACACCCTCATCACTCGCCACAGTGATAGCAGCCAGTGCATTCAGAACATTATGATGCCCCGGCATTTGTAGCGTGATATCCAGGTCATTCATACCCGCCGGTCTCTGTACGGTAAAGCGATTGTGCATACCGTCTTGGCGAATATTATGCGCCCGATAATCCGCACTTTCTGACACACCATAAGTAAGGACGGCACGTGATACCTGAGGCATTATTTCTTCTACTACTGGGTCGTCTACACACATCACCGCAGCACCGTAAAACGGCAGGTTATGAAGGAAGTCTACAAAGGTCTGTTTAAGCTTTGAGAAGTCGCCACCATAGGTATGCATATGATCCGCTTCGATATTTGTAACCACTGAAATCATCGGTGTAAGGTGCAAGAATGACGCATCACTCTCATCTGCTTCAGCAACCAGGTATCGAGACCCACCCAGACTTGCATTGGTACCCGCGCTATTTAAGCGACCACCGATCACATACGTAGGGTCTAAACCTGCCTCGGCGAGTACCGATGCAATCAAACTGGTTGTAGTTGTTTTGCCATGCGTTCCCGCAATCGCGATACCGTGACGATAACGCATTATTTCAGCCAGCATTTCTGCTCGCGGAACAATTGGCGTACGGTGCTCTCTGGCTGCAGCCACTTCCGGGTTGTTTTCATCAATCGCAGAAGAAACCACTACTACATCGGCTTGTGCGACATTTTCCGCATCATGCCCAAAATAGATTTTCACTCCTAATGAAGCGAGTCGTTTTGTCACTGCTGACTCATTTAAATCTGAACCCGAGATTTGGTAACCCTGGTTACGTAGCACTTCTGCAATTCCGCACATGCCCGCGCCACCAATACCTACGAAATGGATCAGACTGATACGGCGCATCTCTGGAATTTCACTCAATACCATGCTTCCTGCATGCTTTAGTACACTCGCATTTGGTTTATCAGGCATAGCAGACTCTCCTACATTCACTGGCTACATTCTCTGTTGCGTCTGCTTTGGCTAATTTTCTTGCTGCCTCGGACAAAATCGATATTCTCTCGGGTTTACTAAATAAAGGAGCCAAGACCTCACTCAAGGTCGACTCGCTCAAATCCTGTTGGTCTAATAACCATGCCGCACCGCCCTTGGTCATATACTGGGCATTGAGCGTTTGGTGGTCATCGACCGCATGAGGATAAGGGATGAGGATCGCTCCCAAGCCCGCCACACATAGTTCAGATATGGTTAAAGCACCGGCTCGACAGATCACAAAGTCAGCCCAGCGATAGGCTGCGGCCATATCATCAATAAACTCACTTACCTGAGCTTTGACACCATACTTTTCATAACTTGCAGCCACGCCTTCGGACTTATTACGCCCTGTCTGGTGCCAAATTTCCGGTCTAATTTCTGCCCCCAAAGAGCTCATCGCACCAGGAAGCACTTCGTTTAATCTGGCAGCTCCAAGGCTCCCACCCAACACCAGCACTCTGATCGGCCGAGATTTCGAAACACTGTCTTTGCTTGAATAAAATAACTCGCAGATTTCATCTCTCAATGGGTTGCCAGTCAGCACAACTTTACTCGCATCTTCAAAGGCTTCAGGAAAAGCTGACATCACTGAATCTGCCATTTTCGCGAGTACTTTATTGGTCATTCCTGCTACGGCATTCTGTTCGTGAACCAATAAAGGCTTACCCAAGAGTTTTGCCGCCAAGCCACCAGGCCCAGAAGCGAAGCCTCCCATACCTAACACGGCATCGGGTCTTGTTTTCCTAAGCACTAATAAAGCCTGGAAAACGGCTTTAGCGATCTTCAAGGGTGCTAAGGCTTTGCTTAATATGCCTTTACCGCGAACACCACTGACAGAAATACCGTAAAAAGGAATTCCAGCATCTTGCACTACTCGCTCTTCCATACCACCGACTGAACCTAGCCAAACAACTTTGTCATTGCGGCTCATTAGTTTCTTTGCCGTTGCTAAGGCTGGAAATACATGTCCGCCAGTGCCACCAGCCATCACAAGGAATGTTTTATCACGCATGGATAAGCTCCTTGTCTCGGGCCTGTTCTGA
The DNA here is from genome assembly GCF_001635845.1 of Oleiphilus sp. HI0132. NCBI lineage: Bacteria > Pseudomonadati > Pseudomonadota > Gammaproteobacteria > Oceanospirillales > Oleiphilaceae > Oleiphilus > Oleiphilus sp. HI0132. Next base: position 39,532 of record NZ_LWGJ01001448.1, read on the forward strand.
GTCTGGCTCATCTTCGATCAGCATCAGGTCACGGTGAATTCTTAACAAAACACCTATGCACATACAACTCACAATCAGGCTACTACCGCCATAACTTACCAATGGCAGTGTCAGACCTTTAGTCGGTAGTAAGCCCATATTGACGCCTATGTTTATAAAAGACTGAACCGCGAATAAGATGCCAATGCCGTAGGCAAAATAGGCGCTGAATAATTGCTTTTTCTTTTCTGCCAAATAGCCTATGCGTAAGGATCTGTAGACCAAAACGACAAACAACGAAACAACAAGCAATGTACCAATCAAACCAAACTCTTCTGCCATAATGGCAAAAACGAAATCGGTATGAGCCTCGGGCAAGTAAAATTGCTTTTGAATACTGTTGCCTAAACCTACGCCCGACCAGTCCCCACGCCCAAATGCGATCAAAGACTGAATCACCTGATATCCACTACCATAGGGATCTGCCCAAGGATCGGTATAGCCCACTAAACGCTTTAATCTGTAGGGCTGCGAATAAATCAGTAAGGCCACAGATGCTAAACAGCCTAGAATCAGAATAATAAACTGCCCTAATCTCGCACCACTGAGGAAAATCATTCCCAGAAAGGCACAACCAATTACAACGGTAGAACCTAAGTCCGGCTCACTAAGCAGCAATAAGGCAACCAAAGCCAAGACCAACATCGGCTTTGCAAAGCCCCACCATGTTGTACGCACCTCATCTAAACGTCTCACTAAATAGCCTGCGAGATAAGCCACCAACAAAAGCTTCGCCAATTCAGAAGGCTGAAAATTCAAGCTACCTAAACTAATCCAGCGTGTACTGCCATTAACTGTTTTACCAACGCCTGGGAGAATGACCACCAAAAGCATTAGTAAAGACAAACTCAGCGCAAGCCAGCCAGTCTTCTGCCACCACGAAGATGGCAACTGGTAAGTAAATACGCCGGCGATACAACCCAAGACAATGAAAATGCCGTGGCGAATCACATAGTGAAATGGGTTTCCATTTCTGGCATCCGCAATATCTACCGAAGCCGATGCAATCATAATCAAGCCAGTCAGCAGCAATAGAACACTAACGAACAACATGACATGATCTGTACGTGGTTCAATGCGAAGCGAGTCTTTGCTTTGCAGCAATCCAGGCATGCCAGCTCTAGCGATAGAAAGTGTCATAAGGCCAAAACCTCCTGCTCAAACATATCGCCTCGCTGCTCGTAACTTTTGAACATATCGAAACTTGCGCACGCTGGAGACAACAACACAGCGTCACCTTCTTCTGCCCGCGCCTTGGCTTGTTGAACTGCCTGCTCCAGGTTAGCAACACGAAGCGTTTCAACCTTATCTTTTAAAACAGCTTCTATTAACTCCGCATCCTGTCCAAATAGCAGCGCCAGTTTCCCAAACTTTTGCATAGGCTCGAGCAAGCCGGAAATATCAGCACCTTTACTATCGCCTCCGGCAATTAGCAGTACCTTTCCATCTAAATTCGCACCAATACTGCTAATGGCTGTTTGGGCTGCACCCGCATTCGTTCCTTTTGAGTCATTGATATAATCAACACCGTCTACAGACCTGATATGCTGACAACGGTGACGTAGCCCCTTATAACTTTTCAGAGCATTCGCCATCGCATCCATAGGCAAGCCAACAGATGTTCCTAATGCCAAAGCAGCTAGCGCGTTCGAAAGATTATGCTCGCCGCAGATCTTCAAATCTTTTACGGGCAAAATACTGTCAAAGCCCTTCACTAGATGACGCTGGCCATCAATGTCCATACAGGAAAACTTATTTAAGTCTGCTCTATTCAAGCCAAAGTGAAGCAGCTCCATTCCTTCAGCTTGTAAGGGCTGACTGAGCACCTCATCATCATTAACAATGACTTTTTTAGCGCCAAAAAATATACGTTGCTTAGCCTGTAAATATGCAATTTTGCTCTCATAGCGATCCATATGATCTTCAGAGAGATTTAGCATAACAACGCTTTCTGCACTTAAATGGTCTGTCGTCTCTAGCTGAAAACTGGATAGTTCTAGAATATATAGCTCACACGAGTTATCTAGTAACTCAAGTGCTGGGGTCCCTAGGTTTCCACCAACACCAACATTTAGCCCTGCCTGCTCTGCCATTTCACCCAGCAAAGTTGTGACGGTACTTTTACCATTAGAGCCGGTAATCGCAACAATCGGCGCCTTAGCGGCTTCGGAAAACAGGTCGATATCACCTCGAACTCGCACACCGCTTTTGATAGCGGCCTGGATTTCTGGTGTTGCCAGTGCAATTCCCGGGCTCAGAATGATTTCAGTTGCTGAGCACAAAAGCTCTTGGTCAAAGCCACCTGTTATACATTGAACATTCGGATAATCAGCATGCAAGCCTTCAAGCCCGGGCGGCTCTTCACGGCTATCCATGACACATAGCTGACAGCCTTGCGACGCTAAAAAGCGCACGCACGAAAGCCCGGTCTTACCAAGACCGACAATAACGACTTTCTTATCTGTCACAATTGTATTCACAGCTTGCCTTATCTAACTTTCAGGGTCGCAAGACCAATTAATACCAATACCACGGTGATTATCCAGAAACGCACGATTACACGAGGCTCTGGCCAACCTTTTAATTCAAAATGGTGATGCAAGGGAGCCATTCTAAATATTCTGCGCCCGGTCAATTTAAACGAAGCGACCTGCAGAATGACCGATACGGTTTCCATCACAAATACGCCCCCCATAATGAATAAAACAATTTCCTGCCTTACCATCACAGCGACAACACCCAAGGCGGCACCCAACGCTAAGGCGCCAACATCCCCCATAAATACTTGAGCGGGATAGGTGTTAAACCAAAGAAAGCCCAAACCGGCACCTAACAAGGCACCACAAAAAACGATTAACTCACCCGTACCTGGCAGATAAGGGATATGTAGATATTCCGCAAACACACTATTACCTGATACATACGCAAAAATACCTAAGGCACTCGCCACGAGAACCGTAGGCATAATCGCCAAGCCGTCAAGACCGTCCGTCAGGTTGACGGCATTACTTGTCCCAACGATGACGAAGTAACTTAAGACGATGAACATGGGCCCTAAATCAAAAACAAAATCCTTAAATACCGGTACAATTAACGCGGTCTCCTGAGGTAGATCTGCTGTAAAGTACAAAAGCAATGCCGCAGCACCACCACAAACTGACTGCCAAAAGTATTTTGCTTTCGCTGGTAAACCTTTAGAGTTCTTTTCAACCACTTTTCGATAGTCATCTACCCAACCAATCGCACCGAATGACAGTGTCACGAATAGTGTAATCCAGACATATTTGTTACCCAGATTTCCCCAGATCAAAGTACTAATCGCCACAGCAACAATGATTAGAGTACCGCCCATCGTTGGCGTACCCGCTTTGCTTAAGTGAGACTGAGGACCATCATCCCTTACAGACTGACCAATTTGATAATGGCTCAACTTCTTGATCATCATCGGGCCAACCCATAAGGAAATCATCAGGGCAGTTAAAACCCCTAGGATTCCTCGCAAGGTTAAATACTGAAACACCGACAAGAACCCAAATGTTTCAGATAAAACGGATGACAACCAATACAGCATTAGTGAACTCTTCTCTTAATTAAATTTACAACTTCATCCATTGCTGCGCTTCTGGACCCTTTGATCATCACGATCTTATTTTTGTGCTGATCTTTCACTAGGTGCTCTGCAAGCAAGGCTTTGTCTTCAAAAACCAATGCATTCTCACCAATACTTTCACTCATCTGTTTTGCGTATTGCCCTATCAAGCAAAACTCTTCGATTCCTAATTCAAGCGCATAAGTCGCGACATCTATATGCGCGTCATGCGCATGAGCACCAAGTTCGGCCATTTCACCCAGCACGGCAACTCGATACCCCGCCTGCATAGACAAGACATTAAGGGCTGCTTTCATCGAAGCCGGATTTGCGTTGTAACTGTCGTCTAATAAAGTGATATCATTAATGACAGCTGTATTCATACGCCCTTCTGTCGACTCAACCTTTGCCAAGCCTTTTGCTACACCTTCCAAGTCGCATCCAACAGCAATTGCAGCAGTCGCTGCTGCGAGAGCATTTTGGATTTGATGCAAACCTGGCACAGGTAAACCAACCCTTACGCTCTCTTCGTGATAATTCAATGTAAAGCAGCTTCCTTCGGCTTCACATTCAACATCACTTGCAAAGACATCAGCATTTTCACTTTCCTGTGAGAAAGACAAACTTTGCCTTCCTCCCAAGCGCTCTAACCAAGTCATATAGGCTGGGTCATCGAAGTTTATTATTCCAACGCCGTCAGCGCTTAAGGAGTCATAAATTTCTCCTTTGCCTTCGACGATCGCTTCGTAATCACCAAATACTTCAATGTGAGCGCTGCCAGCATTCAAAACCATTGCAACATCTGGTCGGGCCATATTGCTTAGATAGGCAATATCACCTTTCGCTCTCGCTCCCATTTCCACAACTGAAAACTGGTGTTCAGCATTTATGTCTAACAAAGTTAGCGGCACACCCACTTCGTTATTGAAATTACCCTTCGTTGCCGCGGTCTTGCCGTATTCTGATAAAACAGCTTTCAACATATTCTTAGTACTGGTTTTGCCTGCTGACCCCGTCAAACCAACTAACTTTCCGCAAAACCTCTGTCGATTAAGTGAAGCAATTGAAGCAAGCGCTTTGTCAGTATCGTTAACTTGTAAATATGAAATCTGTTTGGCTGTCATCCCCTTATCTTCGAAATACTGCGATACACTTGCTAAATCTTGTTCGCCAATAACACCTGCACAGCCCTTTCGCAGCGCATCAACAATAAATTCATGCCCATCAAATCTTTCGCCCTTTAAGGCCAAGTAAACATCACCTTCGTTAACGGTACGTGAATCAATAGATAGGCAAGTAAAGCCCGTATCATCACCCAATAAAGTACCCGGCAAAGCTTTAGCCAAAGAGGAGAAAGTCATGACATCAATCATTAATGACCTCCTCTAGCGCCTTAGGAAGAACAGCTGCTCCCGAAATCAATTCGCGCACAGTTTCGATATCACTAAAGTAGTGGCGCTGACCTTTCACTTCTTGCCACGTTTCATGACCTTTACCCGCCACAAGAATGACATCATCTGCTACTGACTTTTCGAGCATTTTCTGTATTGCCATTCGTCGCTCGTGTATCACTTCCACCTTCGATGGCTGCGCAAAGCCCGCTAAAATATCTGCGATGATTGCTTCTGGTGATTCTCCTCGTGGATTGTCATCACTGAGGACAATGTCATCTGCAAACGCTTCGGCAACTCTTGCCATCTCGGCGCGTTTTCCTTGATCACGGTCACCACCACAACCAAATATCACCCTTAGAGAGCCACTGCAAAGAGGCGCTAGCGTTTTAAGTACATTTTCCAAAGCATCAGGTGTATGTGCATAATCAACTACGACTGTAGGTTGATTCACAGACCGAAGCACTTCCATACGGCCATCAACCGCTTTAATCTTTTTAACTCGCGACTCAACGCTTTCGAGGTCGTTCATCGCCGTGGCAGCTGCAAGCACAGCTAACAAATTGCTTAAGTTAAATTCGCCCAGCAATGGGGAGTCGATCATTACCTGACCTACTGAAGCCTTGATCAATGCGTGTATACCCGATGACGAAAGCTCGTTCGTCAATACCGCAACATCAGCAGCTTTACTTGAAACCGCATAACTCGTAATGTTTGTGCCTGGCGTAACAGCGGCTTTAAAATCGCTGAACAGGTCATCATCTCGATTTAGTACTGCAAAGGCCAAGCTCGTGTTCTGAAATAGCTTCTGCTTGGCTTGCGCGTAGTCGGACATTGAACCATGGTAATCCAAGTGATCACGAGTCAAATTGGTGAACACTGCTCCATAAAACTGGACGCCATCTACCCGGTTCTGACATAAGCCGTGCGAAGATACTTCCATCACTACAAACTTTGCACCCGCGTCACGCATATTAGCCAAATGCCGATGCACCTCGATCACATCGGGTGTCGTGTAACCGGTCGCAACCAGAGCTTCCGTCTCCTCACCAAGCAAGCCATAACCCAAGGTTCCCATCACGCCACACTTATGCGGTCCTTGGGATATGTAAGAGGCAAGGTGGTTTGCTACTGAGGTCTTGCCGTTCGTACCGGTGACACCGATTACTTTAATTTCTTCACTTGGCCTAAAGAAGAAGCGAGCCGCTATCTCTCCCATACTCTGGCGAAGGCCCTGCAAGCAGATCTCTATCGCTGCTTTATCTTCATATATTCGGCAGTTAGTATTTCCATCGCGTAGTACTGCGTTTGCACCGCGTTCAATAGCTTCTGCAACGTACAGCTCAAGCTGAGCTTCATCACTAGCAATCGCAATGAACACATCACCTTTTTGAACTTTTCTACTATCGATCGAAATACCTGAAACTCGTGTATCCAGCGCTGCAGGCACATTACAAATACCTCGGAGCAAATCAACCAATGAGTGAGCATAGATATTTTGCATACTACCCTCTGCTCGCTAAAATTGATTTGCCAGAAGACAAGGCTGAACTTTCTTTATCGGGGCTGACATCAAGCAAGCGCATCGTGCCATTCACAACTCGTGAAAAAACTGGCGCCGCAACCTCACCACCATAATATTCCGCACCTTGCGGACCATCGATCACTACCACCATGGCGACTTCGGGTTTATCTATTGGCGCGACGCCGGCAAACAGCGCTTTGTACTGGCTCTCTTCATAACCCGAGCTTCCTACACTGTGAACAGTGCCCGTTTTGCCTCCGACTCCATACATTGGCAATTGCGCTCGCGTTCCTGTTCCACCCTTGGCAACAACAGCCTTCATAGCTTTTCTCAAGGAATCAGAAACATCCGAGCTCAAAATCTGCTCTCCTGGGTAATGCTCTTCACGATAAACAAGACCCAAAGGGTGCTTTACACCACCATTCCCTAATATCATATAAGCTTGGGCAAGTTGCAGTGCGGTAGCATTCAGACCGTAACCATAAGACATGGCTGCAACTTCAATTGGCTGCCAATGCGAAGAGTCTGGCAAAGAACCTATACTCTCTCCAGGAAAGCCAATTCCCGTTCCCTGCCCAAAACCAAGCCGGCTAAACATATCCCAAACGACATCACCACTAAGATCCAGCGCTATACGACTGGTTCCAACATTACTACTTTTGGCAATAATATTAAGGACACTTAGCTCACCGTAGTTTCTGTGATCTCGAATTGACTTACGCCCTAAACGCAAATAACCCGGAGATGTATCCAGGCGGGTATTCAGTGTGTATTTGTTTGTCTCTAATGCCGCGGCTATCGTTGCTAACTTCATCGTCGAGCCCGGTTCAAATACATCGGTGATCGCTCGATTCCTCAAATGCGCAACATTTATATTGCTACGATTATTTGGGTTATAGGAGGGCTGATTTGCCATCGCTAAAACATCGCCTGAGTGAATGTCGAGTACGACTATCGACCCGGCTTTCGCTTTATGAGTCTCGACGGCAGCCTTGAGTTCTCGATAAGCCAGATATTGAATCCTCATATCTAGACTCAAACGAATATCCTTTCCTGGGCTAGCTGTTTTTACAGCACCAAAATCTTTGATCACTCGCTGCTTTCTGTCTTTCAGGACTCTGCGCTTTCCCGGTTCGCCGCTTAGCCAGTCATCATAGGAGAGTTCAATCCCCTCCTGGCCGTGCTTATCAATATTAGTAAAACCGACAACATGAGCAGCCACTTCACCCGCTGGATAGTATCGCTTGTATTCTCGTTTGCTATAGATCCCATCTAAATTTAAAGCAAGCACTTTGCTTACTTCATGAGGCGCCATTTTTCGCTTAAGGTAGATGAAGTGCCTATTTTTGCTGCGCTCTAGCTTGTCGGCCAGTTTCTCATAGCTTTGTCCAAGCGCTTCAGCCAAGGCTTTAGCTTGGGCAACATTCACGTTCAGATAACGAGGATCTGCATAAACCGTTTCAACCGGAGCGCTAACCGCCAAAGGCACACCATGGCGATCCATAATTACGCCACGATGAGCATCCAGCGTTTCAAAGCGAATAGTACGTGCATCACCCTGCTCTGCTAAAAATGCCTGCTCATAAACATGCAAGTCTATCGCACGATAAAAAAGTGCGAGACCACACAAAGCCAAAAAGCCCAGCAGAAACCAATACCGCCAGGCTAAATTGCTTTTAGAAATGTCTTTTGAGCGATTCACTAATCAGCACTCTTTTATTTATAGTTAGTAAATTAACTGGATTTTTTCAGTTTCTGGCACTTCCATACCCAAGCTTTCGCGC
>NZ_LWGJ01001449.1:0-562 GCF_001635845.1 Oleiphilus sp. HI0132
TTATTGGTGCTTGTTATCAATTCCCGCAAGTGTCTAAAATTGACCAAAACGAGCTTAATGATTACGCTCTGTTTACCTTGTGGGTTGAGGATCTGGTTCGTTCAATGAATACGGAGGTCGTTGTCGAAGGCTCCCCCATGGAAGCAAGCGGTTTGTTTGTATCAAATCATATTTCATGGCTCGATACGATTGTTTTTAATCATCTCAGGCCTGTAGGTTTTATTGCGCGGCATGATTTGGAAGAGTGGCCTTTGCTGGGGACCTTTACCAAAAGAATGGGGTCTATTTATATTAATAGAACCAATAAATTTGAAGCGTATCGCTCAATTCCTTACCTTGAAGAGCGTTTAAGGCAAGGTGGTTCAGTGCACCTGTTTCCTGAATCAACGACCTCGGTAGGTGCAGAGGTGTTGCCGTTTTTCCCGATGTTTTATGAGGCAGCAGTTAGAGTGGGTGTGCCTGTTCAGCCAGTTGCACTAAAGTATACGGATGAATTTGGTCGGCTCTTGCCTGAGCCAGCGTTTATAGATGATGACTCGTTTATTGATACGCTTGAGCGTAT
>NZ_LWGJ01001450.1:0-568 GCF_001635845.1 Oleiphilus sp. HI0132
AACTATCACTCAACTTAGACAGCTCAAGCTTAGCGGTATGGCCAATGCGCTCGCTAGCCAGCTTGAACATCCAGGAACCTACGAAGGGCTCTCCTTCGGAGAGCGCCTGCAACTGCTTGCTGATAATGAAAGCCAGGATCGAGAGCAGCGTAAACAGCAACGCTTACTAAAGTCTGCCAAACTGAAGATCGCGGCAAGCGCACAAGACATCGATTACGAGCACCCTCGAGGCTTGAAACAATCCATGATGGCATCGTTACTTCAATGCGACTGGATAAAAAAATATCAAAACCTGCTAATCACAGGCCCCTGTGGCAGTGGAAAAACCTACATTGCTTGTGCGCTCGGCAATACAGCCTGCCTGAAAGGTTATCGCGTCAAGTACTACCGCATCTCCAGACTTCTGCTGGAGTTGGCTCAGGCAAAAGCTGATGGGAGCTATAACAAAGCACTTCAAGCCCTAGCCAAAATCGATCTGCTGATACTCGATGACTGGGGACTAGAGCCCTTAAAAGCAGCTCAACGGAACGACTTGATGGAGATTATGGATGATCGACATGAAAGCAAA
>NZ_LWGJ01001451.1:0-611 GCF_001635845.1 Oleiphilus sp. HI0132
AATCCAGCGACAGTCGGCGCGCTAGCTTTAAACGATTCTGTTCCAAGCAGGGCCAAGACATCCATTACCAGTTGCATCGTAAGGGAGTGGCCATGAACAGAACTGATTTAGAACAAAAAGCTGCTGAGTCTGTCTTGGCCCCACTTGCTGATTATGTAATGGCTGTTGGTATGGACAAAGGACTGGGTGATTACAGCAAAACAGAAATTGTTGGTTTGGTGGATACAGTTCTTGAGTCCTATCACCTGACTTTGCAGGAGTTGTACAAAGACGAGGTGCCTTTCTGATGTTGGATTTTAATCATCGACCAACCTTGTCGGAACAGATCAGTGAACGCATCGACTTAGCATTACAGCAAGAGCAGCGATCACAGGTTTCGAGAAACTATCTTGGTGCTTCAAGACTTGGAGTGTCTTGCGATCGTGCTTTGCAGTTTGAGTTCACACATACACCTGTCGACGAAGGTAGATCATTTACTGGACGTACTCTTAGAATTTTTGCGGCGGGTCATGTCTTTGAAGAGCTCGCTATCGATTGGTTGCGTAAAGCAGGCTTTGATCTGTATACGGAAACATCCACCGGTGGACAGTTCGGGTTTTCTGCAGTGGATG
>NZ_LWGJ01001452.1:0-1018 GCF_001635845.1 Oleiphilus sp. HI0132
GGCGTGTGCGCAATTCTATCAGATGGCTGATTAGAGGCTGGCCTTGGTCGACTACAGTGTCGTTTTCAGTTGCGTTGTCAGAAGTCTTACTCATGTCTTTACTATGCTTAGCTTATTACGGAGGCCATGTTATGACTGCTTAGGCTTGTCGTTTTGCGTATTGCTTTGAAGGTCTTTTGACGAATCAGGCTCTTTTGGTGCCTGAAACAGCTTGTCATACTCATCTCTTGGTAAGGGCTCGAACTCTTCAGCTTCTTTGAGGGCGTCTTTAACGGTATTCTGGATCATTTCGACATCTTCATTAATGTCCAAACTCTCGCCCTGCTTTTTAAGCTCGCTTTTTAGGTCTTCGAGTTCTATCTGGCGATTTATTTCCTGAGTGAACTGGCTGGTCATGCGGCGTGCTTTGCCAAACCAGCGACCCAGAGTTCTAGCGGCAACGGGCAGGCGCTCGGGTCCTAAAACCAATAGGCCGATGATAGCGATTAAGACGAGCTCTAAAAAACCAACGTCAAACATAGTATTCGATAGCTAGTGCCTGATCAGGGTTACTTTTGTTGCTCTTTATCATTGCTTTCGACTTTTTCAGCTTTGCCTTCGATGATGTCGCTGTCTTTCTTTTCTACAGCGGCTTTCTCATCATCTTTTATGGCTTTTTTAAAGCCTTTTACGGCGCCACCCAAGTCTCCGCCCATATTGCGTAGTTTCTTGGTGCCGAAAATAAGTGCTACGATCAATAATATAATCAGTAGCTGCATTGGACTGATACCCATAACCTTCTCCTATTTCTGTTTACGAGATGCTTTTTCTTCAAGGCCTGATAAGTCAAAACGACGCTCAAGTTCTTGAAGGATGTCCTTAGCTTCGAGGTCCAGGTGTGAAAGCATTACCAGGCTGTGAAACCATAAATCAGCGGTTTCATAGACTAAGGCTTTCTTACCTTCGTCATCCTGAGCATCTTTGGCTGCAAGAATTGCTTCGGTGCACTCTTCACCGACCTTTTCCAATATTTTATTTA
>NZ_LWGJ01001453.1:0-536 GCF_001635845.1 Oleiphilus sp. HI0132
CCAACGGCAACCCTGCCGTACAGCAAACACGTACAGTAAATGTGAACGACTTTACTGCCCCAGTCATTACGCTTAATGGTGACAGCAGCATTAATATCGCTCTAGGTAGTGTCTACAATGATGCGGATGCGAGTGCGTCGGACAATATTGATGGCGATATTTCAGCAAGCATTATTCAGAGTGGCACTGTTGATACCGGTACAATTGGTAGCTACACCCTTGTGTATAACGTGAGTGATGCGGCTGGCAACGCTGCAATCCCCGTCACACGAACAGTTAATGTTGCTGATGCGAGCGGCCCTGTTATTACGCTGATCGGAACCAACCCCATTAATCATGAGGTGAATACAATCTTCACCGACCCGGGTGCGACAGCGCTAGATAATGTCGATGGAGATGTATCTTCAAATATCGGTGTCAGCGGTACGGTCAATGCTGCAGTTGTTGGTAGCTATGTACTGAGCTACAACGTGAACGATTCCTCAGGCAACTCTGCTACTACCGTTACCCGAACAATTAACGTTCAAGATACTGGC
>NZ_LWGJ01001454.1:0-1526 GCF_001635845.1 Oleiphilus sp. HI0132
GTATCTACCCCCAAATAAAGAGAAATGTAAAAATTCGTATCAAACTATGAGTAAAACTAAAGATTCTCTACTAGTATTAGCTCAAGGAACGCAAAATGATCCAGGTCATGAAGATGATCTGCTTGTCGCTCCTGCTAAGCCAGCGTTTAAACAGCCTTCGATGTATCAGGTTGTCATGTTAAATGATGACTACACGCCGATGGACTTTGTTGTTGAGGTGCTATTAAAGTTTTTTTCTATGAATGAAGAAAAGGCGACCCAGGTAATGTTAGCTGTTCACACTCAAGGTTATGCCGTGTGTGGCGTGTTCAGTCGGGACATTGCAGAAACAAAGGTGGCGCTGGTGAATCAATATTCGGCTGATTGTGATCACCCATTATTGTGTGAAATCAAAGCAGTCTAGAGCTTTATAGATATAGTTCTGCGTTTTACATGGGTAATCACATTGAGCGAATTAATAATAATTTCTGGGGTGAAAGATGTTAAGTAAGGACCTCGAACTGACCTTGAACGAAGCGTTTCGAAGCGCCCGTGAGAAGCGTCACGAATTTATGACTGTTGAGCACTTGCTATTGGCTTTGCTCGACAATGATGCCGCACTACAAGTGCTGGGTGCGTGTGGTACCGAATTGTCGGAGCTTCGAGAGGAGTTAACCGAGTTTGTAGACTCGACTACACCACTTATTCCAGCGAGTGATGAAGAGCGAGAAACTCAGCCTACTCTGGGCTTTCAGCGAGTTTTGCAGCGTGCAGTATTTCATGTTCAGTCTTCTGGTAAGAAAGAAGTTACTGGCGCGAATGTTTTGGTAGCTATATTCAGTGAACAAGAAAGTCAGGCTGTTTATGTGCTTAAGAAACAAAATATCGCGCGTATTGATGTAGTAAATTATATCTCGCATGGTATTTCCAAAATTTCCGATGACTCCGAGCCAGAGCAAGAGGGTGAGGCGTCTTCTGAAGAAGGTATGGAAGAGTCAGGCCAGAGTAATCCGCTCGAGAGCTATGCATCAAACTTGAATGAACAGGCAAGCTTAGGTCGCATTGACCCACTGATTGGTCGCGAGAAAGAGGTTGATAGAGTTGTACAGATACTGTCGCGTCGCCGTAAAAATAACCCCTTGTTAGTAGGGGAGGCGGGTGTTGGTAAAACGGCGATAGCTGAAGGTTTAGCTAAGCAGATTGTTGATGGAAATGTTCCAGCAATTATATCTGATGCTGAGGTTTATTCTTTAGATCTTGGTGCTTTATTAGCAGGAACCAAATACCGTGGTGATTTTGAAAAACGTTTTAAGGCTCTGCTAGCTGAGCTGAAGAAGCGAGATCATGCTATTTTATTTATTGATGAAATTCATACGATCATTGGTGCGGGTTCTGCTTCAGGTGGCGTTATGGATGCATCTAATTTGCTGAAGCCACTACTTAGTTCTGGTGAGATTCGTTGTATTGGTTCGACTACGTTCACTGAGTTCCGAGGCATCTTCGAAAAAGATAGCGCATTGGCGCGTCGATTCCAGAAGATAGATGTA
>NZ_LWGJ01001455.1:0-6686 GCF_001635845.1 Oleiphilus sp. HI0132
TTCAGAAGAAACTGGCGCGGTCGCATCTTTAGCAGCTGGCTTTGTGATGATTACCGGCGTTTTTGGTGCAGTCATTGCACCGCTTGTGTTCAAACGCTTTAATATTACAAATGACGAGGAAAAAGGCCTTGCCCTAGGGCTCAGCGCACATGCCATTGGCACGGTTAAAGCTTTTGAAATTAGTTCCAAGTGCGGCGCTTATTCGATTCTTGCAATGATCGTCAATGGCATTTTTACCGCGATCTTACTGCCATTATGCTTCTGGTTGTTCTAGCAGCACACTCCTGGTTCATCGCTGAGATGGCACTCAGGAAATAACGACTCTTAAGACCTTGAAAATCAGAACGCTTTTCTAGCATACCCGGTTACTTCACTCACGCCCATCTCTCGACCGAGCGCCGTCAATGGATGCACGACTACAAGCCCTTTCACAGACTTCTTGAGTTTACCCATGTCTGCCTGCTCTTCTTTGAGAAGCGCTCGATGAAACTTCATTGCCTTAAGTTGAGCGCATTTACTACTTACGTCTGAAGCTTTTGCCTGCTTTAAAGCAGAAATCTGTTTATTGATAGACTCGATATCACGCTTTGTTTGCCCGACCAATACCTGATTAAAACGCTTCTCTGCGGCCACTAAGGTATTCCGTTTTTTGTCTAAGGTATTTTGTAGTGCTTGAAGGTCTTGCTTGAAACTCATGATAACTCCTGGCGCAAAGGGAACTACTGAATATTAGACGCAGTAGTCAAAGGGAGCGAGATTGTACAGTAATTAACCAAAGGATTCGATCACAATTCAAATAACCCGAGCCTCCAGCAATAACAGCGAGCCAAAAACTAAAAATTAGTGCATATACTCTACTACTAAAAATTAATGTGATGAACATCTCGTACTGTGAAGTTACGCACCAAAAATGTTTATAGTTTGCCGTATCTTGCGGCACAACAAGCCCCATACGGGATATTGTGATTTACTCGGGTATAAGGCTTTCAGATTAACTCAGGTGCTAGGCAGGTATGCGATGACTCAAGAATCTTCAATGGTAAAAGAGACCCTCAAAGGGAAAAATATTTTAATCACAGGGTGTACCGGGTTTCTCGGCAAAGTTGTACTCGAAAAAATTATTCGATCCACTCCCGATGTTGCCAGTATTCATTTACTCATTCGCGGCAACGCACGATACAATTCAGCTCAGGAACGTCTTGAGCAAGAAGTACTTAGCTCTTCAGTCTTTGGACACTTAAAGAGCCTAGATGAACAGGCATTCAAGAACTTTTGTCTGACAAAACTTAACATCGTCAGCGGCCAACTAACAGATAAGCTATTCGGCTTAGACGAAGATAGTTTTGATGAACTTGCTTCAAAAATCGACGTCATCGTAAACTCTGCTGCGAGTGTCGACTTTAGAGAACCGCTAGACAAGGCTCTAGCAATCAACACCTTAAGCTTAAAGAATATTATCGAATTATCGCAGCGTGGAGAAGGAACACCCGTTGTACAGGTTTCGACATGCTATGTTCATGGCTTAAACAAAGGTGAGATTTACGAAGAGACAACAGGGCCATATAAACGAAAAGTCCCACGCAATGCACAAGGTCACTATCTAGTCGAAGGTTTAATCCATTCACTACAAGACAGAATCGCACGCGCATTTTTGCCCTCAAGCACGAAAGAAGAACAAAAGAACGCCTTGGTTGACCTGGGGATCGAGCAAGCCCATCGCTACGGCTGGAATGACACTTATACCTTCACAAAGTGGCTTGGCGAGCAGCTACTAATAGAGAAACTAGATACGAGCTCTCTTGTCATACTTAGACCTTCAATTATCGAAAGTACACTTCGTGCGCCAGTACCTGGGTGGATTGAAGGCATAAAAGTTGCCGATGCCATTGTATTTGCCTACGCTCGTGGAAAAATCTCTTACTTCCCTGCTGACCCGCATGCAGCAATGGACATTATTCCCGCAGACTTAGTCGCTAATAGCGTTATTCTGTCCATGACCAAAGCACTGAAGTCACCCGGCGAAACAAACATTTACCAATGCTGCAGCAGCTCATCTAACCCGGTGACAGTTGCTGAACTAAAGCGCGCAATGGTTGATGAAGCCCAATCAAACTACAAGGCCTACCCAAAGCTGTTTAAGGCTAAAAAGCCTTCGAAAGAATTTACCTTTGTCTCTAAGTCTGTCTTTGAAGCATCGATGAAAGCAGCTCAAGTGCCGCTGGATATATTGCAAGACGTTCGATCAAAAATCGGCTTTAAAAAACGCAAAAACCGCATGCACAAGAATATAGATACAGCCTTAACCTTGTCGACCACGTTTTCTTTTTATGGTTTTCCCAAATACCGCTTTCATAATGGCAAGCTACTAGCCTTAGCTGAAGAGCTAGGCGAAAAGTCTGACGGAGAGTTCCCTGTCGATGCCAAGCTAATTAACTGGTATCGATATTTTGGTAAAACCCATTTAGCCGGCATTGAAAAATATGCGATAAACGAAGTTGCGAAAAATGCACTGGTTAAGCAGGTGAAGACCAAAGAATTGTCCGTTACTGACTAATAGATAAACTGAGCCTTTAGCCAGCCCCGATTGAACATTCCCTTAGTCTAATCGGGGCTGGCCTTTGTCTACTCGCTCAAGCTTACAGCGTCATAATGTACTGAACCAAATCTGAAACCTCCTCAGTATTCGATGTACACCATGGGTGTGGTGTCGCTGGTAAACCAACCGGGCCAGGTGTCCCCATTTCATCTACACCAAATTCACGACGCATCTTCTGGTAATCCCAGTAGTAGTGGTCGTCATCCCAAGACACTTCACTAAAGTATTTGTGCTTTTCGATAAAGCGGTTGCGCTTGTAACCTCGATCCAACCTGGTAATGTAGTCCGACTTGGGCACCCTGAATACATCGCCTCTGCGATTTAAGTCCGGTGTAGTAATCGGCTGATCGACAGAGCCGGGCGCAGGTCGAACCGGTGCATGCAAGGTGTAATATTGTTGGTACATTTCAGAGTTGCTATCACAACGAGCTGGAGATACCAGATCACTCATATTTCTCACGTGACCGTCAGATAGCAAGCCACGATTCTGCACCCAGTACATATCACGTAAGAATGTCGCGCGAATCGACTCGACCTCTTTTTGGTAAATCGTTGGAGAGAAAAATCTGCCAACTTCATCCAAACGCAACATCTTTTCATTTGTGTTGGCACCGACGCCATCATTGTGGCAGCTGCCGCAATCGCGATCGAAGGTCTCTTTACCTCTTGCTATCGCTGCAGAAACTTTTGGATAGGACTGCCAGCCCTGGCTAATAAACTGTCCTTCTTGCAATGCTGGTATTTCGCGCGTTTTCGTTACCTCTTTATCTGGTTGAGGTATCTTAATACCAAACCAGCCCCGCTTAGGCGGCTGCGGTACCATCTCGGTATAGGTCTCTATGACTGTACCGGTTTCTGTTTGGTCGACAAGTAAACCCTTCTGCTTCAACCAGCGATACATACCAATTTCACGTAGTAAGTCATCGTCCTCATCAAGCTGGGTCATGTACGCGGTTAAGGCTTGTAAAGGCGCTTTTCTCATTGCCCCTTGCGCACCGTCCGGCTCTTCTGCATGCACATAAGAACCTTCAAAACCGACATAGGATTCGGTATGCGACAGAGAACGTCGAATCGACATATAGTTGGTCACATTTGGAATTGCGATCGGTGAAAACTGATAATCATTATCGGTATGGCTGCCCTCTCCTTTGATTCTAACCAAGTTATGCTCACCGGCACCGGCAGGCATATGATAGATCAACATATCTTTGGCAACTTTTTCTTCTTCCGGTGCCCAGTCTGGCCCTGGCTCCTTCTCATAAATGCCCTTGAAGGTTTTTAGCGGCGTCTGTAAAACTGTCCACTTCATGGTCCATTCAGGGTTAGGCAAGCCAGGGAAAACCTTTGTTTCATCTTCGCCATTGACGTTTTGGTAAGTGATTTGATAACCGTGGCACGACGCACAGTTGAAACCGGCAAATTCACCCGGCCCTGTATAAGGGTGATTACCTTCTGCATAGCGATATCCTACCCAACCTGTATCTTTTGTATTGCCTTCAAGCTTGGCAGAACCCAAGGTGAGGAAGCCGGGGATCGGGGTTGGCATTGGGTAAGGATCAAAGTAAACATCATCCATCGCTTCATTCGGCACTTGCCCTCTGACCGTTTTATAGGCGCCAAACAACTCTCTCGGGTCAGCATAGCCTCCTTTAACCGGGTCAAACGAACGATAGTTAAAGATCGCCTTCCAATCCAGGTTTCGTACCGCATGTGCGACACCAATATTGTAGTCGTACGACCAGAATATCTTTCGACCTTCTGTCACCAAATCAGAGAAGTTCGGGTTATTAACATCTATATCAATCGGCGTGCTGGCAACGGCATCACTCAGCTGTGACACAACGTCACATTCATGCTGAAACGTATCGCTGATAATACGAGAGGTCTGTGCATCAATAACGGTATGTGGAGAACCTGGGTGTAGCAAGGACTCATTATAACCCGTTCGTTTTTGTACCTGCACAATCAAGGGACCGCTGCTAGCATGGTCAGGTACCCTGAATACAATACGGTCATCTTGCCAGCTAATAACGTTTTTATCCCATGCATCAACTTGCTGCTCTGTTTCGTAATTAACCTGATCTGACACAGCAAGCTTCTGATCAAACATACGTAAATCAGTTTCAAGAATACGGGTATTACCCAGCATGATTTTGCTAAAATCTATATCCACACCTGCACCGAAGTTTGAGCCGATTAGCGTGACAATATCGCCAGGTACAAGTACCGGGCTTTGAGTCCCCATACGAGTCCAGACAAGCTCATCACCCACCTTTATCATATCTATGAACGGCGTATTCAAGGCCTGAGACGCTGACTCGGCGCGTAAGGCTTCTCTCGCTAAATCACTGGCACAAACTTCTTCTTGGTGAGGAAATTCACCCGGTAAGCCTGAAAGGTCAATCGTAGCATTGGCAATGCTTGCGGATGCGGCCACAAGCACGGTGATGGTTTTCTTAACTAAACCCGGCATGGTTATCCCCTTGGATATCTTAATATATTTATTTTTATAGCCCAAAGAACACAATGTTTTACAGCTACCTTAGACTAAATAAGGGTGCAATTGAGCACTCACATTCTAAACTAGCCATTTCAACATTCCCCCCTCCCCAAGCAGGGGGAATAAACAAAGCACTTGAGAATTGAATATTTTATTCTGCAATTACAAATACTTAGAAATATAACGCTATATTCTACCAATCGACTCGATTCGTTAATACGTGAACCAATTCAAATTTTAATAGCGGGCCAGCCTCATTATGAATAGCCACTTTTTACCAACTTTTATGACAAATAGTGTCGAAGAGTTTTACACGTTCTGAAACCTACCTTTATAGCCTTGCGGACAAGTTACTGTAATAACTAAAGTTACAGAATCTGGTCTATTTCCTGCGTATTTTTTGATCAATAACTCACAATAAAACCAACACAATAGGAAGGAAACAGACAATGAAAAACATTATTTGGCATTTGTGTACAGCTGTCGTTCTATCCTTGTCTTCTTCAATTGCTTCGGCTGCAGTATTGGATATTGACTTTAATGGCTCTCAGTTCTTGCTAGGTACTTTCGACAGTGCAGAAACAGGCACTGATTTCTACAACTATGGTAGCCCTTGGGCAGCATCAGCGAACCCGGTTTACCCTGGAACCACAACCCCCATCCCCTTAGAAGCTGACGCCTTGCAGATATTTTCTCATGTGAATACGCTTACCAATGAATTGAGCTTTGGGGTAATTCTTGAAAGACCAAATGGAAGTGGAGGCGGCTCTTTTAATGCCAGCATTGACTTTTCTACACCCGCAGCACTGGCATTCTTAGATGACCCAAATGAAGGAGGTAATAGTGCACTGGGTACAACTAGCTCTATCAATATTGATTTGGATTGGGTGAATTGCTGTACCGATGGCTTTGTCATCAGCGGCTTCGACCCTGAAGACTTATTTATCGACCTGTACAATGTGACCGGTAGCGACTTGGACAGAGCAATATTTCTAAGTCCTGATGGCCAGAATACGCAGTTTGCTTTTCCCGATGACGTATTCTCAATCAGCATAGGTTCCTGTGACCCACAAACCGACCCCAATCAATGCGTGATTAGCGTATCTGAGCCCTCAACGTTTGCCCTACTAGCGTTTGGTTTATTTGGCATAGGTTTAATGAGGCGGCGCAGTATTGCTTAACGACTTCTTTTTCCATACAACCTATAAGGTATTCGCCTTATAGGTTCTCTTACTCTCTCTTTATGATTTAATTAACTGCTCTTCTTTCGCGGCCAAAATCATAAAAATAGATCTACCATCATTTCTTTTATAGAATCCCCTGAACAATCACTGAGCCGGACCAAAATTTCTGCAATGACTACTGTACAGAACCTCCTAAAGCAAGAACTAGGTGAAAACCTTAGACAATCGCCTGAACAGGTTTGCCGAGTATTCCATGGCAGAGGTCGGTTTTTTCCCTCATTTGAGAACCTCAATATTGAGTGGTATCCACCCGTTTTATTTGTCCAATGCTATGAAGGTGAGCTAAGCAACAATGAGCCTTCCGTCATTAAGGAGATCTTTGAAGAGCATGAGTTTATTCAAAGCG
>NZ_LWGJ01001456.1:0-4474 GCF_001635845.1 Oleiphilus sp. HI0132
GGCATTGCGAGGATGTCCGTAGTATTGCTGCTCTTGCAGGGATTTAACACTGGGCATCGTGCCTAATATTAGAACTGTTGGCTCTTCTCCAAGCACCGGAGGAAAGCCTTTATCGATTACTTTTTGCGTTTCAGCCATTATACTTCACACTAATAACGCTAGAACTTTAATGCCACCGCTGAAGATGCCTTGATCGCCTTCTGCGTTGCCGCCTCAATTGTTTCATCCAAGGCCAGTGCAACCCCCATACGGCGTTGCCCCTTTACTTCGGGCTTGCCGAACAAGCGCAAGTGCACATCAGTATCAGACAAACATTCTTCAAGGTTACCAAAGCAAAGTTGTTTGGACTCCCCCTCAACCAAAATGACCGAGGACGCTGCCGGACCAAGCTGTTTAATCTGGGGAATAGGCAATCCAAGAATAGCCCGCGCATGCAAAGCAAACTCAGAAAGATCTTGCGATACTAAGGTCACTAAGCCTGTATCGTGTGGCCTAGGTGAGACTTCACTAAACAAGACTTCATCGCCTTTTACGAATAACTCAACGCCAAAGATACCATTGCCACCCAGGTTTTCAGTCACTTTATGAGCGATATCCTGAGCCGCTGCCAAGGCCTTTTCGCTCATTGCTTGAGGCTGCCATGACTGTTGATAATCACCATTCTTTTGGACATGGCCAATCGGCGCACAGAAACTTGTCTGACCAGCGTGGCGAACAGTTAATAAGGTTATCTCATAATCAAAGTCGACAAAGCCTTCGATAATGATGGTGCCTGCCCCTGTACGGCCACCTTCTTGTGAATATGCCCAAGCGGCATCAATACCATCCTCAGTCTTCACAGTGCTCTGGCCTTTGCCAGAGGAGCTCATAATCGGTTTCACCACACACGGCAAACCAATCTCCTGAAGCGCTTGTCGATAAGCCTCATAATCGCTGGCAAACTGATAGGGAGAGGTTTTTATGCTCAAATCCTCTGCCGCCAAGCGCCGAATACCTTCGCGATTCATGGTGAGATTAACTGCACGTGCAGAGGGAATAACCTGGTAGCCTTCTTTCTCTAGCGCCACCAATTCAGCGGTCGCAATGGCTTCGATTTCTGGCACAATTAAGTGTGGTTGCTCTTTCTCGACCACCTCTCTAAGCGCTTTTGGGTCAAGCATATCGATCACGTAACTGCGATGTGCGACTTGCATCGCCGGTGCATTGGCATACCTGTCCACAGCAATCACTTCGACACCAAAGCGCTGTAATTCGATAACCACTTCTTTGCCCAGCTCACCAGAGCCGCAAAATAATACCTTTGTTGCCGTAGGCGATAAGGGCGTGCCAATGCTAGTCATTTTGATAAACCTGTTGTCAGTTGTTAGGATAAATCTAGATATAGGATTTCTGTTCGCGCTCTTTAGCGAGCTCTAGTATTTTTTTCTTTTCAGTATTGTCCATGCCCCACCAGCGGGATATTTCGTCACCCGTGCGGTGACAACCCACACAGACATCATTTACATCAAGTGCACAAATACTGACACATGGAGACGGGACTTCATTCATTTCTTCTGGCATACAACTACTCTTCGCTAACGACTATTCGGCAACTACTTTCTAATAAAAACATAAAATGTGAAACGTCGATCTTAACAGGCAAACACTTAGTCCTCCAGAATCAACCCTGATTCATAGCGCTGACCGTTTTGAACATAGTGCGCTGCACTTAGACTGAGCATTTGAATCTCCTGCTCACTTAAAGCACGTTTCACCTTGCCAGGACTACCCAGCACCATCGAGCCATCCGGCACGACCATATTTTCAGGTATCAAGGCGTTCGCGCCAATCAAACAATTCTTACCAATTTTCGCGCCATTCAGTACAACGGCATTAATACCAATCAAGGAATTCTCTCCGATATGGCAACCGTGCAACATGACCTTGTGGCCAATCGTCACATTTTTCTCTATTTGTAAGGGAAAGCCCGGGTCAATATGAAGAACAGAACCGTCTTGAATATTGCTATTTTCACCAATGATAACTTTATCGTTATCCGCACGAATCACCACATTAAACCAGATGCTAGCACCCTCATGGACTTCGATATCGCCAATTAATGATGCGTTTGGCGCAACAAACGCTGCGTCACCAATAAATTTTGGTTTTTTGCTTCCCAAGGAGTAGATCATTTACCTTCACCGTCAAAAATTGTTATGTTCGCATCAAATGCAATATTCATCAGTTCAACAAGCACCACGGCAGACAAGCCCCAAATTTCATAACGCTCGCCCTGATGGTGGTAATCATAGCTTGGCACAGAGAATGCCAGACCTTTGTAGGTCATTCTATCACGACGCACGGGTTCTTCATTTAAAAAGAAACTCACCGGCACTTTGAAAATACTGTCTAGTTCATCTAGATTTGGCTTTAATTCTATCTCTGGCTCCACCAGGCCGACAAAAGGCGAAACACGAATACCGTGCAGGGATATCACCTGACTCAAAGGCCCTAGCAGCTCAACTTGTTCAGGGTGGACGCCAATCTCTTCATGACACTCTCGAAGTGCAGTATTAACAAGTGTTGTATCTTCCTCATCATACTTCCCCCCCGGAAAGGCTACCTGCCCTTTATGTGTATTCATATGTTGCGCCCGGCGCGTGAAAATAATCTGAGGCTCTGGTTCGCGGGTTAAGGGAACTAGAATACCTGCCTCGGGTAACTCTTCGACAATATTTTTTGGCTGATGCTGCTCGATTCGCGCTCTCAGTAAATTAATTATTTGCATTGGGGATTAGAGGTTCCAAAACTTAAGTGGCGAATAAGGAGCTCGTTGACAGATCTAGTAAAAAAGCTCACTCAGATAAAGATCTCAAGTTGTTTACTAAGCCAAACTTTAGCATACTGCCCCCTCAATAAAAATCACTGGTGAGAAACCTATGAAATTCTGCAGTCATTGTGGCGACGATGTTGAGAAAAAGATTCCTGAAGATGATAACCGACAGCGTTACGTCTGCTTAGGCTGTGAACATATCCATTACCAGAACCCGAATATTGTTGCCGGCACCATTCCCACTTGGGGCGATAAGGTATTATTATGCAAGCGCGCCATCGAACCCCGTTTAGGCTATTGGACTCTGCCAGCGGGTTTTATGGAAAACCAGGAAACGACAGAAGAAGCCGCTATGCGTGAGACCTGGGAAGAAGCAGAAGCGAAGGTAAACCTAAAAGGCTTATTTACTATGATCAGCGTCCCGCAGATTGATCAGGTACATATCTTTTTTCTCGCTGAACTAAAACAGGAGAGCTACGCTGCAGGTCAAGAAAGCCTAGAAGTAAAACTCTTCGACGAACAAGATATCCCCTGGGATGAAATCGCTTTCCCAACAGTTAAACGCAGTTTGAAGACGTTTTTCGAAGACCGAAAACGGGGCACTTACGGTGTGCATGTCAGTGATATTTTCCGCGAACCACGTGAGATCCCTGAGCATGTTGCAGATTTACTTGATTAAGACCAGATACTTAAAGGCCGGGAGTTAAAAAATGAAATACCTACATACTATGGTTCGTGTCAAGGACCTAGAAGCCTCTCTGGACTTCTATTGCAATAAACTAGGGCTCGTTGAGATTAGTCGCAAAGACAGCGAGAAAGGCCGATTCACACTAGTATTTCTTGCGGCACCGGACGATGCTGATGAAGCGAGAATTATCAAAGCCCCTTGCCTGGAACTAACATACAATTGGGACACTGAAGACTACACCGGCGGTAGGAATTTCGGGCACCTGGCTTTTTCTGTCGACAATATCTATGAGCTATGTGAAAAACTACAGTCACAAGGATTAACGATCAACCGGCCTCCGAGAGACGGCTACATGGCCTTTATTCGTTCACCCGATGGCATATCAATCGAACTTCTACAAAAGGGCGATAACCTTGCACCTGAAGAGCCTTGGGTATCAATGACGAATACGGGGGAGTGGTAAAGAGTTTAAGGGCTGTAGGTCTTAATAATTTCTTTAACTCTTCCCTGCTGCTTCATCTTTCGCAAGTGATGATTAAATGCAGAGACAATTGCCTGATGATCAGCTAAAGACTTAACAATCGCCATGTGAAGCTCACGCTCAGTATAAGCGGGCTCTACAAATTTAAGCTGTTCGTTAAGCATCTTATTTTTCTGCATCAAGCGACTCAAAATCAAATGATCACCAATGCCGATATCTATCCGCCCCAGTGCCAGCATCTTTAACATGCTTAAGGCGTTTACCATTGGGGTTTTATTCAGCCCTGCAGCATTGTCGAAATTATGACCAAAACTCGCCCCCTTTCTTACTCCTATTTTTAAACCTTTTAGATCATCCAATTTCTGATATGAAATCACTTCGCTCTGATCAGAAATAAAGCTAATTTGATTAACATAGTAAGGGTCGGAATAAAGAAAATTGCTCGCTCTTTGCTCGTTAAACCATAAGCCGATCAATACATCAACCATGCCTT
>NZ_LWGJ01001457.1:0-4582 GCF_001635845.1 Oleiphilus sp. HI0132
ACCTTCTGTTCAAATTATCATCACATGCAGGTTCGAACCTTCGCTTCCGATCTCTCGTTGGAGTGTAAAAAACTGGGTAGACCAAATACAATCATCAGACTTGGCCTTCTCTATTGAAGAATCTAAAGCTTTTCTTCTTGATTATATGAATCTATCGTTAAGTGATGCGCAAGTAGACTCCTTGTTTGCATCCAGTGAGGGCTGGATAGCCGCATTACAACTTGCAGCGCTATCCGCCGTCTCCACTCCCAAGGCTGACCAGTCGCTCATATCTGTAGATAGGCTTCTTTCAGATGATAGGCATCTGAGCGAATATATTGTGAGTGAAATTCTCTCTCAACAGCCGCAAAATGTTTCAGACTTCTTATTGAGGTCTTCATGTTTACTCCGCTTAAACGCGCAGCTTTGCGACTCGATGCTTAATATCCAGGGTTCTGCGAAGATACTTGACCACCTTTATAGAGCAAACCTCTTCATTACCCCCTTAGATAATGAACATAGCTGGTACCGTTATCATGAGATGTTTAGAGAGTCGCTCCTTCGAAAAATTAAAGTAGAGCAACCAACACTTCTAGAAACATTGCAGAAAAGCGCTATTGAGTGGCTTGTCACGCATGAACAAGCCCATGAAGCGATAGAGCAAGTTGTTCAACTTCAAGATTGGGATCTTTTAATACAATTGCTTGAAAAAAATGGTAACAACCTAATACATGAAGGGCATCACTTACTCGTTTTAGAGTGGCTTCGAAAAGTACCCGAAAAGCTATTTAGCCAGTCTCCCCGCGCGATTATGCTTAAGATCTGGGCATTGTTCTTCAGTAACAAAATTGAAGTGATTGCCCCTTTGCTAGAAGAGCTGGAACTCCTTATTGATAAGCAACGCTTGCTTTGCATTGAAACTAGCGCAAGTGAATTAATTGACTTACATAGTGAGATCTCGCTTATTCGGGCCTATCTGGCTCGCAGCCAGTCAGACCTAAAGAGCGCAGGACAATTAACTAAAGATGTTCTGAAAGAGCTCGATACAACCAAGATGCCCCTTAAATCCGTCACCTATTACGGAATTGGTCTTGATAGCTTCGCTGTCGGTGACCTGGAGTCTGCGGAAGCTGCTTTGAGCGAAGCAATTGAGCATGGCAAGCGAGAGAAGAAATATACCACGGTGCTATCAAGCAGCGGCCTGCTTGGATGGATCTATTTTTACCAAGGTAATCTTGAAAAAGCGTTAGAAACCGGGATTATTAACCAACAATGGATCGATAGCTATCACGACAGCTCTCAACCTAGAATAATTTCTTGTTGGCAAAATAGTGCCTTGGCATTGATATATACAGAGAAAGCCGAATTTACTATCGCTCAGTCGTACATCAACCCCTTGCTACGACATTTGGAAATTGGGACAGAGCCAGGCCAGCACATAATCATTCAGTACACCCAAGCAATGCTTTATTTTGCACAGGGCAAATATGTCGATGCTATCGAATGCTTGGATGATGCATGGCATACCTATCAGCACAAACGAGACTCCATCGTTTTCACTCCACCAAGTATCATCGCACTAAAGGCTCGCTGCCTTTTATCAATGGGGATGATAGAGAAAGCTCAATTTGTGATAAATGAACTAAACGAAGAAAGCATTAATGCTGTCCCCTTAAACTATGAGGATATTAACCTAACAAAAGCACGGATTTTTGCGGCGCAAAGTAATTATAAACTTGCATTGGAAGTAATTAACCGTCTTGCTGAACAGACTCGTTCTAAGCACCATGTATACAACCTGATTCAAGTATTGAACCTTTCTGCCTCAATCTACCATAGCCTCCACAACTCAAAAGAAGCCGAAGAAGCAATTAAAGAATCATTACATCTCGCATCACAGGACGGCTTCATCTCTGTTTACACCAATGAGGCTGTTGAGCTTCTTCCGGTTCTAGCACTGGGTGCTGATCCCAGCATACCTGACAGCTATTTGCAGAAATTGAGCGCAACATTAGGATTAAGCAATGAGACCAAGCCTGTTCAACAAGATGAACTGCCTGGCGCAGCAGCATTGGAGAGCAATAAGCAATTGCTAGAACCTCTTAGCTCGCGCGAACTTGAAGTGCTCGGCCTGATTGATCAGGGCTTAGCAAACAAAGAGATCGCTCAGAAGCTAAGCCTCGCACCGGCCACCGTCAAAGCACATATTCGCAACCTATATGGAAAGATAGAAGCAAAGAGTCGTACAGAGGCTTTATCAAAAGCACGAAGCATTGGTCTGATCTAATATACGAGATCATAAAGTGTGATGCGCATCACACTTTATATCACTTAAGCCTAGGCGTAAGCCTTATGGACGATCTAATTAAGCCTGACTAAGCCCTATTATAAACTCATCGAAACAAGCAGTACTAAGTAAAAACTTCAGGCCTTTTACTTAGCGATGTTTGCGTCTTTCAGGTATTAGTTTTCCGATCAGGGCTTCCCTACAAGGCCCGACTTGTGAACGCGGCGAGATGATAGTTCGGCATCATCCGCCGCTTTTTTTTGCCTAAATTTTATAGATTCAGCAGGTTTGCTTAGCCAAACTGTCGACGGTATGGCGGCAATGAATTGATCAAGAGATTACCGTAACGACGGGTGAGCAGCCGATTATCAAGAATCGTCACCTGGCCGGTGTCTTTCTCCGTCCGAATCAAACGACCACAAGCTTGAATCAACTTAAGGCTGGCATCTGGCACGGTCACTTCCATAAACGGGTTTCGACCTTGCGCCTCGAGCCACTCACTAATGCTTTGCTCTAAAGGGTCGTTAGGCACAGAAAACGGTATTTTGGCAATAACAACATGCGTAAGGTAATTGCCTGGCAAATCAATCCCTTCAGCGAGGGAAGCCAAGCCAAACAAAATACTTCGCTTTGAAGAATCTATAAGCGCTTTATGTTTGTTTACCAGCTCCTGCTTTGAGTATTCGTCTTGGGTCATAATATCTTTGCGTAAGACCGGGTCTATTTGATAAAGCACGTCATTCATTTGCTTTCTAGAGCTGAATAAAACTAATACAGCTTGATCATCACCAATCCAGTTTGCCAGATTTGAGGATATTTCCTGAGTGTGCTGTTCAGGGTCTGAAGCTGACGATGTCATTGGAGGAATTACCAGCTTGGCAACTTGATTAAAGTCAAACGGGCTTTGCACTCGATGATAAACACTATCAGCGGGTAAACCTGCTTTGTGAGCAAGTCGGTCAAACTTGCCAAGCGCTGTTAATGTTGCGGAGGTTAATATTGCTGCGTAAGACTTTTTCCACAACGCTTCGTGAAGCAAGCCACCCGCGCTTAATGGGCTACCATGCAAGCTAATATCGGCAGCGTTTTCATATTCACGCAGCATTAACCAACGCGCATTCGGCGGCGCACCTTCTTTTTCAACTTTTCCGTAGAACATCCAAAGCGCGTGCAAACCTTCGGCTCTGTCACACAATGCACCAATAACAGGAAACCATTGCTCCCCTTCTTCTCGAGATAAACCGCAATCTGATTTTTCATCAACAACTTTGTTCATTTCGTTTCGAATATCGTCAAGCAAACGACATAAACTCGCAAACAAAACTTTTAGTTCTTGCGCTGCATCTAAAAGCGCTTCGGGTATAACTCCCTGTGGGAAGCGAAATCGTTTGACACTATTATTGTCTTCTTCATCCCATTGAATTTCCTGAGCAAGGTAATCATAAGTACGTGTAATCCAGTCATGTAGCTGAGTAGATACCAAGGAAATATCCTCAATATTTTTGTGAAGAAAATTACCCTGCGATAAATAAGGTGAAAGCTCCACCATTGCTTTGCTAAGCACCTTGAGCCAGTTATCGGTACTTTTAAGACCGCCTTGAACCGTAAAATGATTGAGTGCCTTATCTGCCAAATGGTGCCCTTCATCCAGTACCAAAATAGACTGCTCGGGTGCTGGCAATATAACGCCACCACCCAAAGCCAGATCTGATAACAAAAGATCATGATTAACCACGACAATGTCAGCATTGTCCCAGGTCTTTCTGCTTTCATAATAAGGGCAAGAATTAAAATAGCTGCAACGGCGCTTGCTGCACTGCTGATTATCAGTCGATAGACTGCGCCAAACTTCAGGTTCGATCACGCTTTCCCAGGTATCTTTGTCGCCATCCCAA
Source organism: Oleiphilus sp. HI0132 (assembly GCF_001635845.1). Classification (NCBI taxonomy): domain Bacteria; kingdom Pseudomonadati; phylum Pseudomonadota; class Gammaproteobacteria; order Oceanospirillales; family Oleiphilaceae; genus Oleiphilus; species Oleiphilus sp. HI0132. The sequence continues at coordinate 4,162 of NZ_LWGJ01001457.1, forward strand.
GCTCCTGAAGCGTATTTAGATAGATACACCTCTAGCTCAGATTTATCGGTAGAAACGCTATCTTCCTGGGTTAGAAATAGCGGTAACGCAGTAGTATCGCTATTGACATTATCAAGCTGTTGATCCAGCTTGCTCAGACAAAGGTAACGACCCCGACCTTTTGCCAGGGCATAGTTGAAATCAAGGCCGGAGTATTTCGCTAGCTCAGGTAGGTCCTTGCTCATGACCTGATCTTGCAAAGCGGTTGTAGCGGTAGAAACGATAACTTTTCTACCTTGCGCTAAAGCAAGAGGGAGCACTGAAATGCTGTAAGCAAGCGTTTTTCCAGTGCCGGTGCCTGCCTCGACAACACATACTGCTGGGTCGGACTTTCGTGCACCCTGATCATCTTCTTTAATGCTGCCTAAATATTTTGCTATCT
>NZ_LWGJ01001458.1:0-3108 GCF_001635845.1 Oleiphilus sp. HI0132
TGCTGGCGTCATTAGAAATCAGGATCTTGCTGAAAACTTTTCCTACCTTTATAAAGTCGTATCTCGTCTCGAGAAATTTTGCCAGGGAACACCCATTGGAAAAATCTGGTGGGTAGCCGTTGGTTTCCTCGATGCTATTCGAGGCGATGAAGAAGGTATCAGCTCTGCAACAAAGCAACTCTTGCGTGAGCTCGATCACCAAATAAAACTGATGATCGATGAACCGCAGACCATTCTAGCGAAGCCTTTACCGACGGACTTACTAAAGAATTTACTGTATTACGTTGCAAAAAGTGCAATTGACAGTCAGCGCATCCAAGAACTAAAAGCGTCCTTTAGCTTGGCTCAAGCCTTACCAAGCGAACAAGAAGTTGATGCCGAGCGTGAGAAACTGCATCGTCCAGGCGCTGAAACAATGAGCTCAGTTGTTGAGGTCTTAAGTGAAGAACTCAGCCACGTCAAAGAACAGCTAGATCTATACGTTCGCGATGACGATAAAGACAATACTCAGCTGCTTGAGCTAGTACCTCAATTAACTCAAATTGCTAATACCATGGCTGTTCTGGGCTTAGGTGTAGCCCGCAAGCTGGTGCTAGAGCAAATTAGCCGCATAGAAGAAATCGCTGAAAGCAGTGAACCAGCTAGCGACCAAGTATTAATGGATATGGCAGGTGCCCTGCTATATGTCGAAGCTAATCTGAGCTCACTCAGCGATGCGAGAGAACAGAGTGAAGAAGAGCAAAACGAATTTGTTGTACCCGCTGAACACTTCGAAAGTGCGCATAATGCCGTTATCTATGAATCACGAAATGGCTTGGAACAAGCAAAAAACAGCATCGTCAACTTTATAGCATCTCAGTGGGATCACGCCGAGATAGAGGATGTCCCAGACCTCTTAGACAGTATTCGCGGTGGCTTACAAATCATCCCGCTTACACAGGCGGCAAAGCTTCTTGAGTCTTGCAGCACCTATATTCGTGACTCCTTATTAAGCGATAAGCATATTCCTGACTGGCAACAACTGGATCGTCTCGCCGATGCGATTACCAGTATTGAGTATTATATGGAGCGCCTCTCAGAAGGGGCTCAAGACAATGACGGTATACTTAAGGTTGCCGAAGAGAGCGTCTCTAAACTTGGCTTTCCGACTCACGAAACCACAGAAGAGTCTAGCCCTGTCCTATCTCAACACCATATCTCTGATGTGGCTTCGGAATCACCCGATTCGATTGAGAAAGAAAGTGATGAAGGACTCATTGACGAAGATATTCTAGAAATATTTATGGAAGAAGTTGCCGAAGTCATGGACGAGATCCAGGTGGCTATGGCACAGCTTCGAGCAACACCTGAAGATCAAGCCGCCCTGCAAAACCTCCGCAGAGCCTTCCATACGCTCAAAGGCAGTGGCCGCCTGGTTGGCGCAAAAGTCATTGCTGAAATTGCATGGCCGATAGAGAACTTACTAAATAAACATCTCGATGCTGCAATGAGCCTAGAAATGGAAGTCTTCGACCTCCTCGATTCAGTTATTGAAAAGCTTCCTGAACTAACCGAAGATTTTTCCCAGCAGCGTGAATCAACACAGTACGAGCATCTAATAAGCCGCGCTGATATGTTGTCGGGCAACGAAACTCGTGTTGTCCATAAAACAATGTCCCCTGCAACATCGAAGTCTTCAGCAGAAGAGCAAACTGGGTCCGAAGCTACAGAGACTCAGTCAGCGTCAGAACCAGCACTACCTTCTGACAGCCTTGAACCAGAAACTGAGTCAAGCCCGGAAACAAACAATGAAGCTGCTGCTGAAGCAGAGCAAGAAGAGGACATCCAGGATTCCTGGGACGATGATGAAGACGATCTAATCGATGATGAAATCCTCGAGATTTTTATCGAAGAGGCCGGCGAAGTACTAGAAGCAATCGATACTCACTTGCCAACCTATCTGGCTGCTCATGACGACCAGGATTCACTAACCGAGCTTCGTCGAGCCTTCCATACCCTGAAAGGCAGCGGACGAATGGTTAACGCCAACATCATTGGCGAAGCCGCTTGGGCAATCGAAAATCTTCTGAACCGCATTATTGATGGTTCGGTAATGATGAATGAAAGCATTGCCGAGCTTATCCAATTAGTCGTCGATAATATTCCCAAACTAATTGAGTGCTTTGAAAAAAGACAACGCCCAGACTTTGATCTAAAGCGCGTTGAGAATCACGCTGCAGCCTTGGTTGCCGGTGATTTTGTTAAGCCTCTAGGTAGCTTACAACGATCCTCGCAAGAAACATCCGCAGCAAGTGGTGCGACAGAGGCTCCGAGCGCAGAACAAGGTACAGTTGGAATCGACGATACGCTACTCGATATATTCAGAAACGAGGCCACTTCTCATGTCGCAACTGTCCTAGAATTTGTTGATCGTGCAGCGAATGACAGTATCGATATTGATGATGATTTATCTAGAGCGCTTCATACACTCAAAGGCAGTGCAAACACAGCTAATATAAGACCGATTGCGGAGATCGCAGTACCCGTTGAACAATTTATCAAGGAAGCACGTGCTAATAACATTCAGGCTGATCAAGATATAGCCTCGATGTTATCGGATGCTATGCATTTTATTCAACAAGGCATCTCACAACTTGATAACAATCCCGATGGGCAACTTTCAGGTACGGATGAGTTTCTCTCTGGCCTTAAATCACTCCAGTCCAAAGTATTTAGCGCACAAAGTGATGAACTCCAGTCGCTTGAAGAAGCCTCACAAGATCCGCAGATTATCAATATCTTCCTCACCGAAGGTCTGGATATATTGCTGGATGCTGAAAGTATTCTTAACCAATGGGAACACAGCCCTGTATCCGTTAACGAGCTAACTAAACTTTACGGCGAAGTAAAAACACTCCACCGAGGCGCCAAGGTTGCCGGGCTNGAAAACATTGCAGAACTCTGTGAATGCCTGGAAAGCTGCTACGGCAGTATTGATATCGAAAATGATAGACCTAGCCCGGTTTTTGTTAATGATATCAAACGTGGTCACGAAGCATTGATCGATATGATGGATCAACTAGCAGCGGGTTTAACTCTAAACCTTGATAACAAGCTGCTTGCGGAATT
>NZ_LWGJ01001459.1:0-15238 GCF_001635845.1 Oleiphilus sp. HI0132
TGCTTAGTCAGAAGCAGCTCTATAAGAAGCACGGCTTACGTTTCATCCCCTTTATTATATTTGTTAGTGATTCTTTCTAAGTCGTGTAACACTTTTATGCTTGTTTAAGCATAGTAGGAAACTTTTATTTTGTACTAATTATTTAGTCTCCATGGCTGCACATTATTTACTGTTCTTAGTGAGAGATGCAAGCCTAATCTTTGAACAGTGAATAAAATGCGACTTATGCCATTAAATAACTGGATTCGGTGTGATAACGGCCTTTTTTACACTGACCCCAATTATTTGATAGGATCCTGAGCGACACAATAAATATAATAATGAGGGATTATGACGGCATTAAACACTTCTATGGTAATGCAACTTTCTCTAGTTGCTGCCGCTCAGAAAACGATTGTTAAAAAATGGCTCGGGCTGGCTGTCGCTTCTTTGCTAGGCGCAGGGGTATTTTCTTTGCTGCTTGTTTTGTCTCGAACGCCAGGCGTACAAGACTTTATTCCCTGGGTGGACTTTTTCCATGTTGCACTGGTTGTGCACGTTGACCTTTCTGTATTGATTTGGTTTCTATCAATGGCGGGAGTTTTCTGGACTAGCAGCAACCCGGCTAGTGGTGGCTTGTTGGATCAGTGGGCGTGGAACTTTGCTGCGCTTGGTGCCTTGATTATGGTCGCTTGTCCATTTTTTGGAGTAGGGGAGCCTTTGATGAATAACTATGTTCCTGTGCTTCAACACCCAGCATTCTACCTGGCTTTATGTGTTTTTGGTTTTGGCATTCTGCTGTTATTAGTAGCTCGCTTATTGACTATACCTCAAGGCTTTAATAGTGGTGAGTCGGTACTGAGCTGGGCATCGTATTTAGCCGCTATTCCTGCTCTATTAAGTATTATTGCGTTAGTGGCTAGTTATCTGGGCATATCAGTTGAATATAGTGGTGAATATTATTTCGAATTACTGTTCTGGGGTGGTGGGCACACTTTACAGTTCACGCATACCTTGCTTTTACTTGTTGCCTGGTTATGGCTTGCAAGTGCATGTGGTGCTCGTTTTAGCTATAAGCCTGGGCTACTTTTGGCTTTGTCAGCATTGGTTATATTGCCTGTACTTATGGTGCCTTGGCTGTATGCTTCAAGCGAAATTGATTCGCTAGGGCATCGTTTAGGTTTTACTAAATTAATGCAATACGGTGGCTTGGCAAGTATGCCGCTTGGCATTATCGCAGTTTATCAACTGTTTCTGTTGATTAAACGAGGCAGGATTGAGGCATCTTCAAAGCCATTAAAGTCAGCAATGATAGCTTCGTTTATTTTGTTTTCGGCAGGCGGCATCATTGGCTTTTTGATCGAAGGTGTGAATGTAGTTATACCTGCGCATTACCATGGTTCGATTGTCGGAGTAACGCTTTCCTTTATGGGTATTGCTTATCTGCTCATGCCTAAGCTGGGTTTAGGTACCCCAGATACTCGCCTAGCGGCAATTCAACCTTATGTTTATGGTGGTGGCCAGTTGATGCATATATTGGGTCTCGCGTGGTCAGGTGGTTATGGTGTGCAACGTAAGACTGCAGGAGCAGCTCAAGGTTTAGATCGTTTACCTGAAATTATAGGGATGGGAATGATGGGCTTGGGTGGTTTGATCTCTACCATCGGAGGCTTGCTGTTTTTGATCGTGATTATCAAGGCATGGCGGCGACGAACAGAGTTTGAACCTGGTAGCTAGCCGCCTATAGCCGTTTACAAAAACTCTTTGAAGCGACGAGATATAATGCTCATCACGATAGCGGCCAGGCGCGCATAGATATCGCTGAGATAAGCTTTGTTGGGCAGTTCATCTTCAAGTGTTTTTTGGACTGTTTCAAATTTTGAATAACCTTCTTTGGGTTTCTCCAAAGACTTCATTACTTTAGCCATGACTTGAGGAGATTGCTCAGAACCCATATCTTTCATAATTTCATGAGCATGAAACTCAAGTTCTTCAAGTGACATGGCCTTCAAGTGAGAAACCAGTTCAGCTTCTTTTAGCGAAATGACCTGATGCGTTTGTAGCGTGGCTTTCGTGGTGTTGTGTGTCATATCGCGTTGTCTCAAGTAGGGTCTAAAGTTTAATGATAGATTGGAACTTTCCGGCGTCATTGATAGAAATAACAAAGCTCCCTTCAATGCCGTGGTGTGTCACATATTTACTCAGGATAGCGGCCGGAAACTGAATGGATCGGCCATCTCTGCTGATTGCATAGACGATATTGGCTTCACCCCTATAGATTCGCAGCCATTCCTCTTTATCAATGGAAAGGTCGACGATAATTTCTTGCATAGTTTGAACTCTATTTCTTTCTTTATGCTGGCTTATACATGTTTTACGAACCAGTAGTCCTGCCAAAAACGTAAGACCTTTGAAGGGTACTTAGTTTTACCTAAACTGCCATTGTATCGCGCAAGGGCTCTGATCAGGTTGCCTTTCTCTTTATTCAGGTAATGCTTCAGGATTGTACAGCCATACCGGAGGTTGGTTGAAACGGTCGTGAGGTTGTCGTCCGGGCGACCAATCTCATTCTTCCAAAAAGGCATAACTTGCATGAGTCCTTGTGCACCCACTCTGGAGATAGCAAAGCGCTTAAATGCGCTTTCAACATGGATCACTGATAGTACTAACTCGGGTTCCAGGCCCGCTCGTTTCGCTTCAGAGTGAACGCGCTTTAACAGCGACAAACGTTCCTCTGGGTCTTTGATGTAGCGCTTAAGTCGGCTGGACATATCGACCAGCCAAACTTCAGCATCAAAGCGGTCAACAAAACTACTGGACTCATTGACCGTTTGCATAAGGAGCTTACGCAGCTCATCATCTGGAGCCTGGCGTAAGCTGGCCTGTTCAGCGCTAACTGAAGACGCGAAAGACAGAGAAATAACCAGCACGAATAAGAGCTGATAAAGACCTTGTGGAGTCATCGCTCTCATCGACAAACCCTAAGCAATAGTGAAGCCAAGCTTATCTGCTAGTAAGGCCATGATGTCATCGATAGCAACATCCTGCTTATCGCTGTCATTTCTGCCTTTGTATTCTAGTGTGCCAGCCTTGATGCCTCGGTCACTAATAACAACTCGGTGAGGAATACCAATCAGCTCAATGTCAGCAAACTTGGAACCTGGACGCTCATTTCGGTCATCCATGAGTACATCAACACCTAGGTCAACAAGCTGCTGATAGATCTCTTCAGTCTTATTGGCAACAGGCTCAGACTTATGACCATTGAGTGGGATGAGCGCGATTTGGAAAGGCGCTATCGATTCAGGCCAGATAATGCCATTGTCATCGTTATTTTGTTCAATAGCTGCCGCTACAATACGCGATACACCGATGCCGTAACAGCCCATCTCCATAATGGTGGCTTTGCCATTTTCGTTTAATACCGAGGCATTCATTGCGGAACTGTATTTGTTGCCCAACTTAAAGATATGACCGACTTCGATACCGCGTTTGATTTCGAGTGTACCTTTGCCGTCAGGGCTGGTATCACCTTCAAGAACGTTACGCAGGTCAACGACTTCACCTAGTTCAAGATCTCTTTGCCAATTGACGTCTGTTAAATGAACGCCATCTTTATTCGCGCCACAAGTGAAGTCTGAACACAGTGCAGCGGTGCGATCGACAAATACAGTGATGTCTTTTAGTCCGACCGGGCCAATGGAACCTATATTCGCTCCCGTTGCGGCTTTCACCTGTTCTTCATTTGCGAACACTAAGGGAGAGGCGACGCCTTCAAGTTTTTCAGCTTTGATTTCGTTCAAACTGTGGTCGCCCCTTAATACCAGCGCTACCAAGGGTGCATTGCCGTCTTCATCTTCTTCGCCAAGAACCAGTAAGGTTTTGATAACCGAGCTAGCGGGAACAGATAAGAAAGAAGTGACCTCTTCAATGGTTTTCTGTTCAGGCGTAGCGACTTCTTCCATGGCTTTGCTTGGTGCTGCTAGCTCACCTTCAGGTGCGAGGGCTTCAGCCAGCTCAATATTGGCTGCATAGTTACTTTCTGTGCTGAAAGCGATATCGTCTTCACCTGAATCGGCCAGCACATGGAATTCATGTGAAGCATTGCCGCCGATGCTGCCTGAGTCAGCCTGCACAGCGCGGAAGTCTAGACCAAGACGCGTAAATATATTGGTGTAGGTGTCGTACATGAGTTCATAGGTCTCGTCCAGAGAATCCTGAGTCGCATGGAAAGAGTAGGCATCTTTCATTAAAAACTCACGGGCACGCATCACACCAAAGCGCGGGCGGCGCTCGTCTCTAAATTTTGTCTGGATCTGATAAAAGTTTGCCGGTAATTGCTTATAGCTGCTCAGTTCATTGCGAGCCAGGTCGGTGATCACTTCTTCATGCGTAGGGCCGAGGCAAAAGTCTCGTTGGTGACGATCTTTGATACGCAATAACTCACCGCCATATTGCTGCCAGCGACCAGACTCTTCCCAAAGTTCTGCAGGCTGAACAACAGGCATAGAAAGTTCTTGTCCGCCAGCCTTATCCATTTCCTCACGAACAATCGCTTCTACTTTACGTAGCACTCTTAAACCCATGGGCATCCAGTTGTATAAACCTGATGCGAGTTTACGAATCAAGCCTGCACGAAGCATTAGCTGATGGCTGATGACTTCAGCGTCAGCTGGAGTTTCTTTTTGAGTAGCGATTAAAAAACGACTTGCGCGCATGAGGCAATGATTTCCTTTGAGTGTAAAAATATAATGGCGTATTTTAAATAGCTAAGTGCTGATCGTATAGTCCTGAATCAAATAATTAATACAATCTTGGAGTAGAACATGACATTACAGGCCGCAGATGTGCAAGCCCGCATAAGAGAGTGGGTGCCAATGGCTGAGGATATCGACTTGAAAATCGAGGAGATCAAGCCCGGCTACGCGCGGATTCGAATTCCTTTTCAAGATAAATGTATTCGGCCGGGTGGCACGGTATCGGGCCCGGTTATGATGACCGCAGGTGATACGGCGATGTATGCTGCGATACTTGGAAGCCTGGGCGAGGTCGCGATGGCGGTAACCAGTAACCTGAATATTAATTTTCTTCAGCGGCCTGAACAGCGCGACTTGATCGCAGAAGGAAAGATATTGAAGTTGGGTAAGCGTATAGCATTTTGTGAAGTTTCGATCCGAAGCGAAGGGGCTGAGGATGTTGTGGCGCATGTGACCGGCAGCTATTCTTTGCCTCCGGTGTGATGAATAATACAAACTTGTAGACAGAGCCTTCCATGGCTCGCTAGCGGGTTAACGCGGGGCAGGTTCCAGTGAGGAGTGACACCCTCTATCTACGGAAATGATTATTTATTCGAAAATTACAATGGGCAGGCTCTGCCAGCAGGTTTTTGTTGCCGTCTTTTTTGTGTGAGAGCGCTACGCTTCAATCAACTTAATGATTCCTAAAAATAACTTACTGGTGGCGGCAACTAGCTCTTTTCGTTCCGTTTTATAATCACTCACTAACCAGTTTGTCGCTGCCTGGCGCATTGCTCCTACTAAGGATATAGCCATGATGTCCTGTTGGGCACGATCAATCGTCATATCGGGAAAAGCCTTATTTGCCATTACTCTTAAAATTTCTGCAAAGCCATTGATGTAATGATAGTAAAGCGTATTAACTTCTGGGCTAATGCCTTCTAATTCGACCATGCATATTCGAGCGATATTAGGGTCTTCAAGAATTTCAAAGTACTTATCTAAACCCGCAATAATGGCAGCCTTTGGGTCAGAGTCTTGATAGCCCACAACGATGGCTTGAACAATTTCTTTACTGAGCAGGGTCATACAGTCTTCATAGACCGCCAGTAATAAATTTTCTAGACCTGAATAGGATTCGTAAAAATAGCGATCAGTTAACTTGGCTTCTTTGCATAAGCTCCTGACAGTTGAATTTCTAAAGCCGCAACATCCAAATAGTCTTAAGCCCGCATCTAAAAATTGTTGTTTTCTAAGTTTTTTCCGCTCAGCTAAAGATACCCCGCCATAGGTCCGTTCGGTCTTTTTATTTTCTTTAGAAGGTTCAGCAGAGGGCATTGGCGTTTTATTTCGTCCTGATTGAAGTGATTTTTAGTCCGGGTTGAGCCGTCTATTCTGCCGTGATTTGAAGTCGGATGTAAAGCGTGACCGTCAGTCAAAAAATATTTGACTACACCTGTAGTCAGAATATATGATGTTTTGAAGTTGCTTGTCGTCACAATTTATATCTCGTTAATCTTCGACTATGATGATGGCAAGCGCTAGACAATAAACATAAAAATTCAGTGAGCAAGGCAAGGTCTTGTGAGCGACTGGAGTGCTAAATGAAACAAGATTACCAAGTCATTATTATCGGTAGCGGATTCGGCGGACAGCTGGCAGCCATGAACCTAATCAAACGTGGCATTCAGGATTTTCTGATTCTGGAGCGGCGCGAATTTGTCGGTGGTACCTGGAGCCAAAATACCTACCCAGGCGCAGCCGTCGATGTTCCTTCTCCTTTGTATTCGATATCTTCAGAGCCTTACAATTGGTCGCAAATGTTCGCTGAACAAGACGAGCTAAGAGAGTACACCGAGCACATCATTTCCAAGCACGCTTTGGATAAGAAAATTGCGGCAGGCTCCAATGTGTCGAAGATTGAATGGCAGGAAGCAGAGCAGCGCTGGCAAATTGATATTGAAGGCAAAGATGCTTATCACGCTCAATTTGTTATTAATGCTTCAGGGCCACTTAGTACACCAGTGATTCCAGATTTTCCTGGAAAAGATACATTTAAGGGTAAGTCCTTTCACAGTAATAACTGGGATCATAACTATGACCATAAAGGCAAGCGAGTTGCAGTGATAGGTAGTGGTGCCAGTGCCGCACAAATAATCCCTGCGATCGCTCCGGAAGTTGAACACCTTGATGTGCTTCAACGTACCCCTCATTGGGTAATGCCTCGAAATGATTATAAATTTAAAGGCTGGCAACGTAAGTTGCTTAGTAAGAGTTGGGCCTACTTTGCTTTACGTTTCTTGATCTACTGGTGGTATGAATTCCGTGTTATTGGCTTTAAATATTCAGATTTGGCATTGAAGGTCTTGGCGAAGAACAAAGCTGAAAAGCATATTCGCAAACAGATCAAAGACCCGGACTTACAACGAAAAGTGACTCCCGACTTCACCATAGGCTGTAAGCGGGTAATTTTATCAGACACGCTTTACCCAGCTTATTGTCGAGATAATGTCACCTTATTCGATAAGAATAATGGCATAAAAGAAATCACCGAGAAGGGTATTGTGACTCAGGACGGTGTCGAGCACGAGCTGGATTTGATTGTCTACTCAACCGGTTATGATGCTACTGATGGCGTGATCTCATATCCGGTGGTGGGTAAAGGCGGTAAGACCTTAGCTCAGGCATGGAGTGACTTCCCCAGAGCTTATTTAGGGACGAGTGCGCCAGGCTTTCCAAATTTGTTTATTGTCACAGGGCCTAATACAGGCATTGGTCATACCTCCGCTTTGTTTATTATTGAGTCGCAAATGAAATACATCATGAACAGTATTTCGGCGCTTAAACAAAGTGGCAAAAAAGTGATCGAAGTCAATGTAGATGCTGAGGAGAAATATACCGATTTAATTCATCACGAGATGGCCAAAACGGTTTGGCAGCGTGGCGGTTGTAACTCTTGGTATAAGAGCAAGAGCGGAAAAGTGATTGCCATGTTCCCGGGGTTTAGTTTTACCTTCAGACGCTGGGCTAAGAAATTTAAACGCCAAGATCACTCTTTTAACTCTTAAGTAGTAAAAACGATGAAAAAAATAACAAGTTTTAAAGACAGGGTAGTGGTGATAACAGGGGCTGCCTCGGGTATGGGGCGCGCCTATGCGCTGGCTTTTGCTAAGCAAGGTAGTCATCTGGCTTTGTGTGACTATGACGAGGAAGGCTTAGGCGAGACGATCTCGTTGCTACCAGAATCACAAAAAGTCTTTGCACAGGCCTTTGATATCTCAGATGAGCAGGCAGTGTTTGAGTTCGCCGATCAGGTTAAACAACACTTGGGTCAAGCATTTATGCTTGTCAATAATGCGGGGGTTGAAGGCAGTGGTGAGCCGGTTTGGGCGACAGAGCAATCATATTTTAAGCGGGTGATGGATGTTAATTACTATGGTGTGATTCATGGTACTCGCGCATTTCTATCTGACATGCTGGCTAATAACCAAGGCGTGATTGTGAATGTCTCAAGTATCTTTGGCCTGACGGGAACACCCAATCATGCTGATTATTGTGGTAGTAAATTTGCCGTACGAGGTTTTACCGAAGCTTTAATGGTCGAATTATCGGCCAGTGATATTCAGGTACACCTTCTACATCCAGGGGGGATTCGAACCAATATCGTAAGGCATGAACATGCCCGAGACTTTTCTCAGAACTTTCTGACTACTGAACCAGAGGATATTGCCGAACATTTAATTAAGTCAGTTAAGAAAAATAAGCCTCGTATTGTCTATGGAAATAATGCTATTAAAGTGTGGTTGGCTTCCAAACTGTTGCCTTTACCGCTTGTTTGCGCGATGGTTTGGTCAGAAATGAAGAAGGTTATCGACCTTCGAGCGTATAAATACAAATAAGGATATTGAAATGTTGAAAAAAAGTTTACTGGCTTTAGCTGCCATTTTGTTAGTTTTTGTGGGTGCCACGTTCATCGCTCCGGCTCCAATGGGTAAAGCGGTCTATGAATGGGCTGCTCCCTTCGAGGCTGGTTTATATGGCTTGGAAAAGGCTCAGGTAAATATTGGCGAGATGGATATTTATCTCTACCAAAATGAAATAAAACCTGAGCGTCCTACTATCGTTATGTTGCATGGCTATAGTGCCGATAAAGATGTCTGGCCACGTTTTGCTCAGTTTTTTAGCGAGCACTATAACGTGCTAATTCCTGATATGGCTGGTCATGGTGAAACGGGCTTCCATAAAGATTGGGATTACGGTGGACCTGCTCAGGTTGAACGTATCATCGCTTTGCTTGATAAATTAGCGCTCGATAAAGTTCATGTTATTGGCAATTCAATGGGCGGATTTATCGCAGGCCACTTTGCTCGTATGTATCCTCAGCGAACACTGAGCTCGACCTTAGTTGATCCGGCAGGTGTTGAGTCACCCATCAAGAGTGATATGGAGAAGATGCTAGCAGCAGGGCGCAATCCTTTCGAAATACACAGTCGTGAAGAGTTTGATACCTTTTACGGGATGACCATGGCCAAAGCACCTTACATTCCAAGTTTTATTCTTGAGGCTGTTTCAGAAAAGTACCAAGCGCGCCGAGAAGAGTTAATCGAGATCTTCCAGGACTTCCATGGCAAGCATATGTTGCAGCCGGTATTAAATGAAATTCAAGCGCCTGTGCTATTGCTATGGGGTGATCAGGACCAGCTCCTACATGTCAGCGCCGTTGATGTATGGAAGGCTGGCATTAAGAATATATCTATAAAAATTTGGCCGGGTATTGGACATATGCCTATGGTTGAGATTCCGGCTGAAAGTGCTGAGGTTTACCAGGCGTTTTTAGATAAAAATAGCTAATTTAAACGTGCCAGGCTCGACTTTGTCGGCCTGCTTACCTAGAGGAAAAATAATGAAAAACTTAAACGGTAAAGTAGCCGCGGTGACAGGTGCTGGGTCGGGCATTGGTCAAGCACTGGCGGTTAACTTGGCGCAGGAAGGTTGTGCTCTGGCCATCTCTGATGTGAATGAGAAAGGTCTGAAAGAAACGCAGAACTTACTTAAAGGCTTCAATGTGAAAGTCACAAGCCATGCTCTCGATGTAGCTGATAAAGAGGCTGTCTATGCCTGGGCCGATAAGGTGGTCGAAGACCATGGCAAAGTAAATTTGATCTTCAATAATGCCGGAGTGGCTTTGTCAGGCACGGTGGATTCGCTCTCGATTGAAGACTACGAATGGATTATGAATATCAATTTCTGGGGTGTTGTTTATGGCACCAAAGCCTTTCTGCCTCACCTTGAAGCATCGGGCGAAGGTCATGTGGTAAATATTTCCAGTATATTTGGCTTAACTTCACAGCCGTTAATGAGTGGTTATAACGCGAGTAAGTTCGCTGTTCGAGGGTTTACCGAGTCTCTTCGTCAGGACTTGGAAATTACCGGTTCAAAGGTCAGCACTACTTGTATTCATCCTGGTGGTATAAAAACAAATATTGCTCAGTCAGCGCGAGTTGATAAAAGCTCAATGAAAGTGACTGGGGCAACTAAGGAAAGTACCTTAAAAGAGTTTGAAAAAATGTTTGTTCATACGCCTGATAGTGCAGCAAAGACTATTCTTAAGGGTGTTAAGCGCAATGATAGGCGTGTGCTGATTGGTGCTGATGCGAAGGCGTTTGATGGCGTAGTGCGTCTTTTCCCAACGGGTTATCAATGGCTGTTCACAAAAGCAATCAAGTGGCGCAGTAAGGCTGCTAAGAAGTTTGCATAATTAGGTGTGTTGATTGCTGGCAGAGAACTCTACTCATAGGTGTATATCAAACTCAAACTGTGAGTTGCGTGCCAGCGATGAAGGTAGGTCACAGCCTACAAGCCGAAAGTTCCTTTTGTATACATTGAACTTATCGGCTTCCTCCTTGTCTGACTCAAAACCCTGCTAATAAATGATAATTAGAAACAGTCCATATTATTGAAAATTTAACTATACACTGTAAAGTTGTTGTGGTTTTATAGCTACCTAATTTACGAGGTAAGCCGTAAAAGTTATGAGCTTTTCCTCGGGGAAAAATATATTGCGTAAAATATAGTCGTGTGAATATATAGTTCGCACAACTGAAATAAGAGCAAAAGAATAAACGGGTGAAATCATGAATTTTATCTTCCTAGGCTTAATAAGCATCTTATATTCGAGTGCCTTATTGGCTACAGAAAACTCAGCTGAAACATCTACCAAAAGTCCTCAATGGCTTACTGATTGGCAGCAGGAAAGGTCGGAAGGTGGAATTGGTTCTGAGTGCCGAAAGCATGTCAGCAAAATTATGCAGTGTCGTTTTAAGGTGGTTGTCGATGAATCTCACGAGGCACTTACAGCCGTCATTCAAGATGTTGAAGGCTTCAAAGAGTGGGCGATCAGTGTATTGATTTCTGAGCGAGTAATGTATGAAGAATCTGATCCCGATACTTATGTTTATACAACCTATAACTTTACCGGTGCCTACAATAGAGACGCTCTAAGCCGGTATTCTATGGTGACGGATATTGAGGGACGCAGAAACCGTATTAACTTTATCACCGTAGATAAGCCTTATGAACCACGAGACTTACGTTTAGTTCGTTTCCCTTTAATGGCGGGCTACTGGCAGTTTACAAGCCTGGGTAATGGTCAGACAGAAATAGAACATCAAAGTTTTACTCAGCCAGGTGGCTTAGTACAGAGCACCTTGTATCACTTGTTTAATGTTGCTTATCTTGATTCTTCATTCGACACAATTCGAGCATTGCTGGCACAAGCTAAGAGGCCTAAGTACCAAGACGCACTGGAGTCAGGCTTATCCATTCTTGCCAAAAACAAATAACTAAGCCTAATACGAAGGATTGACGGATGGCGTCACAGCGAGCAAATAAAGGGACTGCGCTGGTTATTGGTGGAAGCATCTCAGGCATGTTATCGGCAAAAGTTCTTTCAGAGCACTTTGACTTGGTGGTGATTCTAGAAAAAGATGCTGCACCGGACGAGCTCTCTTCAACGTCGGGAGAGTTATTTCGAAAGGGGCTTCCGCAAGCCGCGCATCAACACCTTTTATTACTTAAAGGTCGCCAATTATTCGAAGAGTTTTTTCCTGGCTTTGATGCAGAGCTTGAGCGTTATGGGGCTCCCTTAGTTAACTACTCTGAAGATGTTTCTTTGTTTATAGGCGAAGGTAAATTACCGCGTTTTGAGTCTGGCTTGGATTTGAGGGTATGTCGTCGCCCTTTAATTGACAGAGTGGTGACTGAGCGGATAGAGAGTATTGAAAACATTGAGCGTCGTTACGCTTGCCAAGTGAGTGGCTTCATACTGAATAATGATAACTCGCGAGTGACAGGGCTCCGATATCAACAAGGGAGTATAAGTGCTGAAAAAACATTGCGAGCAGACTTGGTTGTTGATTGCTCGGGCCGAGGTAGCCGGACGCGAACTTGGCTCAAGAAAGAGGGCTTGTCAGAGGTAAGCGGGACGCATGTTAACCCCAAGCTAGGGTATGCCAGTCAGTTATTCGAGGTTCGACCAGGGCAGCAGGTTAAACCTATTGAGGTTGCCCCTCATGCGCCAACAAGTCCTCGTGCTGCAGGCTTGTGGCCCGTCGAGAATAATAAGTGGCTGCTCACTCTAATCGGTATGAATGCTGTGTATCCAGGTAATGACCTTAATGGGTTTACTCAATTTGCTGCTGAATTGCCAACCAAATATATTCATCGTGCCTTGAGTGATATGTCGCCGGCCTCTGGTATTACACATTTTCGAGGAACTGAAAATGTATGGCATCGCTATGATCAAATGAAAGATCATCCTTCGGGCCTGCTTGTAATGGGGGATGCGATGTGTGCATTCAACCCGCTATATGGACAAGGTCTTACACTAATTGCAATGGCTGCGAAGTCTTTAGCGTTGCGTTTAGAGCAGGGGGCGCGCTCGGGTTTCTCTAATACGTGGGCACGTAGAACCTATCGACGTTTCAATCGATTCTTTTTTACTGCGTGGATGATAGCTATCAGTGAAGATATGCGCTGGCCTGAGACAGAAGGGCGTAATATTCCTTGGTATTTAAACGTATCTTATCGCTATATGGATAGATTGCTCGCGGCCTGTATACATTCAAAACCTTTAGCACATTGCTGCTTATCGATTGCCAATATGGTGAGCTCACCGCTTAGCCTGCTTCGGCCTGACGTGATGTTAAAAGCCTTTTGGTTTGGCAGAAAGAAACAGGTAACGTTGAGAGAGGAATGCTCATGACGACTTGTCTTGATTTGACAGCTGAAAGGTCATTGGCTGCATCTGCCACTAAGGTAGGCTCTGCAGAGCGGGTTTTACTTCCATTCAAAGAAGACAGCTTGTCAACAGAAGATAAACAAAGCTTACTTCAACGTTATGGCTGCCAGTCCAGCTCTTATTTTAACTTGCAAGCCGGTGTACAACATTTTGGTTCTGCACATCGGGGCTATGTTTCCTATTTTCGTCAGCGTTTCCTTGGTTCTGAATTCAATATTGCGTTTACCCGCCCGGTGTGTGCTGATGAGGACTTTCACCCCTTATTAGATGCGTTAGAAGCGTCAACGAAGCGACCAAGTATTTTCATGGCAGTTGATGCTGATTGTGCGAGTGCTTTGATAGATCGGGGTTATCGATGTAACGATATGGGGGTTGAGTATTCGCTCTCACTCAACAGTTTTGATGTCAAAGGGAAAGAGAAAAAGTATCTGCGCTGGGCATCTAACTTTGGACGTAGGGGCTTTGTTGTTAAAGAACAGGCTTGGTCTGAGGTGAATGAAGATAGAGTTCGGGATATTTCCGAGCGCTGGCGACAAACCAAGGCGGTGACTAAGCGTGAACTTAGGCTCATTACTCGGCCGCCAGAGTATAGAGATGCTTGGGGAGTCAGGAAGTTTTTCTGTTACCTAAAAGGAGAGCTCGTTGGATATGTGTTTTTTGATCCCTATTTTCAGGATGATAAGATCATAGGTTATACAGCTAATATCATTCGCGCTTGCCCTGGGATAAAACCGAATGGCTTTCTAGATTATACAATCCTTGAAGCAATGAAGGTTTTTCAGAAAGAAGGTGTTGCTCGTTTGTCACTGGGCTTAGCACCCTTGCACGAGCTTCAGAGCTTTCCACATGAGATTGCTTCATTACGCTACTTGCAACAATTAATGTATCGCTATGGAAGTTTTCTATATGCGTTTCAAGCACTTGCTTACCATAAAACTCGATATCGAGCACAGAGTGAACACTGGTTCCAATGTATTCCTCCGGGGATCTCGTTGCCTAAAGCAACCATTGCTACCTTAAAAGCAATACAGGTTTTTTAGTGATGTCTGAAGATAATTCTTTTGTGAGAGGTCGTTATGACAGAACGGCTAGGTTCTACGAAAAGGCCGCGCATTTATATAGTGGTGGTAAGATCATTGCGAGTAAGCGTTGGCAGCTGCGTGACATAAAGCCCGGTGATAAATTACTGTTTGTGGGGGCGGGAAGCGGTGAAGATGTGGTACTTGCTGCGCAAAAAGGTGCCGAGATTACTGTCGTTGAACTTTCACCTAAAATGCTAAAGCGTATTGAATGTAAGCTAGAGAGATTAAGCTTGAACGATCGCGTCGTGCTTGTCCTGGGTGATGCATTTAAGCACCTTAAGGACAGCTATTATGACTATGTGGTAGCGAATTACTTTTTGAATGTCTTCGCTCACCCATTGATGATCGAAATGCTAAATCATCTAAGCTTGCAGCTTAAACCGGGTGGCAGCCTAATGGTTGCGGACTTTGCTCCGATCAGTGGAAACCTAGTGCAAAGACTATGTCAGCGGCTTTACTATTACTCAGCACTATTCGCATTTCATTTAATAGCGAAAAACCCGGTTCACAAAATCTACGACTATACACTTTATGCGAAACAAGCAAACTTGAGCGTTAAGCGCTACCAAATGTTTAAGGTGCTCCCGGGTCAGTCTGATTGGTATCGGTCTTTAGAGCTAGTTCGAAAATAAAGCTTTCGAACTAGCTACTTCAGGACCTAAGCACTATAACGCTGTCGAAGCGCTTCGATACGTTTGTCTAGAGGAGGGTGACTCATAAACAAACCGCCTAATGAATTCTTCAGTTCGCCACTAATACCAAAAGCGACCATTTCAGAAGGCATTTCACTTGGTTTATCGTATTCAGCCTGCAGGCGTGCAAGTGCGCTGACCATCGCAGCGGGGTTAACTAGCTCCGCTCCCGCTATATCTGCTCGATATTCTCTACGGCGGCTAAACCAGAAAACAATCGTGCTAGCGAGCACTCCTAATATCATCTCTGCGACGAAGGTGGCGATAAAAAAGCCCATGCCGTGACCGCTTTCATTTTTGAATACTGCTCTATCAACAAAGCTACCGATAATTCGCGCAAAGAACATAACGAATGCGTTTACGACTCCTTGGATAAGGGTGAGGGTAATCATATCACCATTTGCGACGTGCCCGATTTCATGCCCAAGTACAGCCTTAACTTCCTCACGG
>NZ_LWGJ01001460.1:0-12724 GCF_001635845.1 Oleiphilus sp. HI0132
GAGCGCTCATTTTCAAAAGCAGCCGAACGTCTATCAATTACTCAGCCCGCCATCACAAAGAGAATTCAGGGACTAGAACGTCAACTTTCGTGCAAACTCATTGAGCGTTTGCAGCGCGACCTCCTGTTAACCGAGGCTGGCGAAGCGCTGTATCCACACGCTCTGTCCATCCTGCATGAAATTGATAACGCAAAGCATGCAATCAAGAATTTGTCTCACAATGTAGAGGGTGAACTAAGAATTGTTGCCAGTCATCATATAGGCCTACACCGACTTCCCTTAATCTTAAAGGAATTCAGTAAGCGCTATCCTGAAGTTGACCTTAAGCTTAATTTCCTTGATTCTGAAAGCGCCTATCCGATATTGGGTGATAATCAGGCTGATATTGCTTTTATTACCATCCCGGACCAATTAAGTGATGACTATATATGTCACCTTTCTTGGGACGACCCTATGAGCTTTATTTGTAGCCAACATCATGAGCTTGCCAGCTTAACAAGCGTAACACCCCCTGACCTTGCAAAGCACAACGCAATTCTGCCCTCACGATCCACGCTCACTTACCGCGTCGTCGAAGCTATGTTTCATCAATCGAAATTAATGCTAAACGCGAGCATTCCAACGAACTATCTAGAAACCATGAAGATGATGGCCGGAGTAGGCATGGGTTGGAGCGTGCTGCCAAACACGATGATTGATGAAGAGCTGAAAGTATTACCGATCGATCTTTCGAATAGCTACGGCACCGAATCAGAATTGACCAGAAATCTTGGCGCCGTGAGTTTCAGAAAAAAGAGTATGAGCAACGCTGCAAAAGCCTTTATTGAAGTGGCTGAATCCATTTGGGGACGGCAGGTATCAGTACAAAAAACTTAAATTGGTTAACGTACCGAGGCAATCGCACCGTTAGAGATTCATCATCTCAACAATAACTGTTTTCGCAACAAAACCAAATACCCCCAAACCAAGCGCAAAGAACAGGATAAATGTACCGAATTTACCGGCATTTGAGCGTTTAGCCAAGTCCCAAACAATATATCCCATATAAAGAATTAGCGCAGTGACCAGAACATATAACGAAATAGACTCAAACTGCTCAACACTCATGACTTTACCTCTTAACATTAATACTGTGCGAAACAAAGCGCGCGATTCTACTTGCTCTTAGCTGTTTCGTTCAAGAAAACTAATGTTAATTTAATAAGTTAGAGTATTCAGACTAGATTAGGCTCTGGTTTTATAATACTGGCGGTGAAGCTGCTCAGGTTTTGCACCAAGAAAGTATGCCGCACGTAGCCTCCACATCAATAATACGGTTTTTACTGCCCCTTCTTTTTCCCACTTGCGTGCTGAAGTAATGGCCTGATCTTTTAGGCATAAGGGCGGAGCAGAACGCTTTAAGCGTTTGCTTAACTCTATATCTTCCATTAAAGGCTGATCTGGAAAGCCGCCTACTTTCCGAAAAAGGCAGGCGCTAACAAATATCGCCTGATCTCCAGTAGCTATACCTGTAAGCCGTGAGCGAATATTGATGAACCAAGAGATTACCTTAAATGTCGCGGCAGAGTTATCGAGCTGAATATCAAAGCGCCCCCAAACGGGTTCGGATGAGATTGCGCCATGTAGCATGTTAATAGCTTTACTTGGTAATACCGTATCTGCATGCAAAAACAGAAGAAGACGCCCTTGAGCTAACTCTGCACCAGCATTCTGTTGTGCGGAACGCCCACACTTTGAGCGAATTAAATGAGCATCCATATCTAGCTCACTTATAAGTGAAGAAATTATCTCGCCACTACCATCAGTACTACCGCCATCGACCAGCAGCACTTCGCAGCGCTTACTAGTGAGAGTGTTGAGCTTGCGTAATAAACGCTCAATATTTTCAGCTTCATTAAATACGGGAACAATAATACTCAGGTCAATCGAGTGCGCCACCGCAGCTACTCCCCTGTCCTGCAGTGCAACCATAGCAGTGGTCTGCCACAACTATCGTAGAACCTTCTATAGCCTGCCCTAAAATATCGCTTAGATGCATTCTATTTTTATCAGATGCTATCAATCCTCCCTCCAGTCTAAGCATTGGCATATCAAGCATCTGATTGAAATCACAATCAAACACATGGCCCTGCCAGTCAATACTTATCAAGCTGCGACACATTACCGAGGTAAGGTTTTCCTTTGCATACGACTCTTTCAATAGATCCATATAGTTATGAAATTCGCCCTTGGACAAAAGCACGCTCCCAAAGCGAGAAATAGGCATATTCGTTATTGTGAAAAGTTGGTCAAAGAGAATATCGAAATTTTCATAGAGCTCTTTTTTATAATCCTGCTCTAGCTGTTGCTGAGGAGGAGGTAGGAACGGACCACCAGGATTATAAACTAAACTCAAGGTCAAGCCGCTCCCTTCGACTCCATAACCTAGTTTGTTTAGGAGCTTTAAGCTCTTGATGCTATCTTCGAAAACACCTTTCCCTCTTTGTTGGTCGACATTATCTTTCGTGTAACAAGGTAGAGACGCGACAACTTCCACCTCGTTAGCAGCCAGAAACTCAGCAAGGTCTTCATAGCCAGGTTCTTGCAGAATCGTCAAATTGCAGCGATCAATAACATGCACTCCCAGTGACCTTGCTTCTTCGACCAAGTAACGAAAATAAGGGTTCATTTCCGGTGCGCCGCCCGTTAAGTCCAGCTGTGAAATGTCTTTTTCTTTCAACAAAGCCAATACCAAGTCGATATTTGATTTGTTCATTAGCTCTTTACGGGTCGGCCCTGCATTAACATGACAGTGCGTACAACTAAGGTTACATAGGTATCCCAGATTTACCTGTAAAGTTTCTAGCCTATTTCGCTTAAGCGAAGGGAACTGCGTTTCGACCAATAAAGGGCGGCTATCTAACATAAAGATCCTGTTTTTGTATTGATATGATCTCTTAGGACTACAATCCGCGCCATAGGTTCCATATCAATCGTATTAATTCTATAAAAATGCGGGCAAAGGATGCCTAAAAAGCATTACCCCAGCCAAAGCCAGAGTGTGGCCAATTCTACAACAAACATGATTGCAGTGATGCTTTGCCAAAACCGCAGCGGATTTCTTTTTGCAAGTGGTATATGGGCCTTATCCATAAACTCCGAATTAGGATGTTCGAGATCATAAATAAATTCTGACAAGGCATCATATCGAAGTTCTGTAGAAATCTGTAAAGCTTTTTCGATCGCACCATCCATCCATTCGGGAACCATTGGGTTAAACTCTCGAGCTGGCTGATATTTTAGTCGATAAAATTCATTGGTAGACTGACTGGTCTCAAATTTTTCGCCATAAGGCTGTTGTCCCGTCAGCATTTCGTAGAGAACAACAGCAATTGAAAACATGTCGGACTTTAAAGAAGCTTTTCGTCCCAGCTTATACTCTGGCGCACCATAGGTGTCAGTTCCCAGTACTTGCTCACGTTCAAAGGGTGATTCTATTTCAGCAACACCCGCAATAAAGCAGGAACCAAAATCTATAATCGTTACCTTACCCTCGTCATCGACCATTATATTTTCTGGTTTAATATCCTGATGCAAAGTCTCTTTACGATGCATAGCACGAACACCCTTCACTACCTGATGAATTATCGACATAACTCTTTCGATACCGGGCTTTGGATTTGCTTTCATCCACTCAGCTAGCGTTTGGCCCTCAACATAATCACAAACGTAATAAAGGAACTTTTGCCCTCTTTCACTTTCATGAATATTTACTACGTACTTACTGTTAATACGGCCAGCTACCCAGGGTTCCAATACAAATCGCTCTTTGTACGCCAAATCATCATCATAATTCACTGAAGGCGTTTTCATAGCATGTAACTTGTCAGTGTTATGATCTTTTACCAAATATACTTGTGATCGATTACTGGCATGTAGCTCTTTTATCACATGGTAGCCGTCAATAGACATTCCAGGGGAAAGCTCTGGTGGGAAGGGTAAGTCTGAAAGCTTTACGTAGGCATCTTCGGCATTTGGACAAGGCAAAGCATCGACTCTGACAATCTGGCAACTCAAGTTATCATCGGAGCCGTTTTCGAGTGCAATATCAACCAAACTCTCACAAAGCCCGGTAAATTCATCCGACTTGCAATCAACCGCCTTAGCAATGACTTCTTTTATACGTTTATCGTTGATAAAATCATGAATACCGTCGGTACTCAGAAAAAAGATATCACCAGATTCGACATCCTCCGAGTAATAGTCGACATCAAGCATTAAATCCATTCCCATTGCACGAGTAAGATAAGTGGAATCCTTACTTACTCTGGCGGAATGGTCATGCGTGAGCTGCTCAAAGTTATTTCCCCGAAGGCGGTACACTCGGCTATCGCCGATATGAAATATATGCGCGACACGCGACTTGATAACCAAGGTCGACATTGTACTGATATAGCCATGCTCAGCCTGAAGATAACCAACCCCCTGCCCATATAACCAACGATTCAAAGCCGTTAATACTTTTTGAGCTGAGTTTTTAACTGTCCAGGAGTCAGGTGTACTGAAGAAGTCGGAGATAAAGTTCTTAACGCAGGTTTCGCTTGCCTCCTTGCCCGCCTCTGCACTACTGACTCCATCTGCAACAATAGCAACCATTCCCTTTACAGTTAATAGAGGCTCTTTCGGGACGTATATTCCGACAGAATCTTCATTTTGGTGCTTTAAGCCCTTTACTGATATTTGCCCTGCACTTGTACGAAGCCCGCTTTCTAGATGCATCTGATATTTCACTCACTTATTTATTATGGGTATTATTGCGTCAATAAGTAGCAAAATAACACCCCCTTTAGATTAAAATCTTAATTTTCAACGGCATATGTAAAAACGAACGCAATATACTGCCTTAGGATTGAACTCAGCGCATAGTCATGCACCATTATCAACCAAGGCGGAAAACAGCATTTTTTAGCTGCACCACTTTAAAGCACGCGTTTTTTCTCAAACGCTCAAAACCTGGCTATAAAACACGAACTTAAGAATTTTTTTCCTTTTTATTTCAATACCCTATGAAATTATTTCGATACTTGGCATAGCTCATGCTTAATTACAGATAATTGCGTAAACAAGCATTGAGTAACGCTAAAGCTTTTCACTAGTAAATAAGCACAGCGTATGCGCAGATTCTCAGACATACGAGGCCATAGAATGAAGAATAGTAGAGTTGTTGTAGTCGGTAACGGCATGGTGGGTCATCACTTCGTTGACCAAATGATTGCATCCGAAATTGGAGCACACATTACAGTACTAGGCGCCGAAACGCGACCAGCCTACGATCGGGTACATCTCTCTGAAGTGTTCTCTGGCAAAGAGCCAAAAGATCTAGCACTAACAACCCGCGAATTCTACAAAGATAATGGTGTTGATGCGATTTTTGGTGATGCCGTTACAGATATAGACCGTAAAAACAAAATTGTTATCACTGAAAGCGGGCGACGCTTCGATTATGACAAGCTAGTATTGGCAACTGGTTCTTATCCTTTTGTACCACCTATCAAAGGTTCTGAAAGCAAAGAATGCCTAACCTACAGAACAATTGATGACTTGGGTGAAATTAAATCACATGCCCAGACCTCAAAAATTGGTGTAGTTGTAGGTGGTGGTCTGCTTGGTCTTGAGTGTGCAAACGCACTTCAAAATCTAGGGCTTGAAACTCACGTTGTTGAGTTTGCTCCCGGCTTAATGGGTGTTCAGCTAGATGATGGCGGCAGCAAGATGCTTCGCCGTAAGATCGAAGCGCTTGGTGTTCAAGTACATACCCAAAAAGCGACTACGCTTATCGATAACAAAGGTGATAACACAAAACTGCGAATGAACTTCGCAGATGACACGCATCTTGATACTGACATGATCGTATTTTCTGCAGGCATTCGCCCCTATGATCAGTTAGCACGTAAAACCGGGTTAGAAGTTGGTGAGCGTGGCGGTATCGTTGTCGATTACCACTGCCGAACCTCTGACTCGGACATTTTTGCTATAGGTGAATGTGCTCTATATGGCAACATGATCTACGGACTGGTTGCGCCCGGTTATAGAATGGCAGAAGTTGCTGTTCAGCAATTCTCCGACGACGACGAAAAACCTTCGTTTACTGGCTCAGACATGAGCACGAAGCTGAAGCTTCTGGGTGTTGACGTCGGCTCAATTGGCGATGCCCATGGTAAAACGCCCGGCTCAATCGCTTACGTCTACAGTAACGAAAACTCAGAGATCTATAAGCGAATCATCGTATCTGAAGACGGCAATACACTGTTAGGTGCAGTACTAGTTGGCGACTGTTCAGATTACGACACACTTCTTCAATACTACCTGAACGGTATCGAGCTTCCCGAAAACCCTGAAGGAATGATTCTACCGAATGTTGAAGGGGGTGGTCCTGCGCTAGGTGCTTCAGCACTACCAATGGAAGCAACAATCTGTTCATGCCTAAACGTTAGTAAAGGCGACATTATTAACGCTCTTGATTCCGGTTGTTGCAGCGTAGGTGATGTAAAAGGTGAAACCAAAGCAGCTAGCGGTTGTGGCGGTTGCGCAGCACTTCTTAAGGATGTTGTTGATACTGAGCTTGAAGCGCGCGGCGTTACGGTTGATAAAAGCATTTGTGAACACTTCCCTCATACGCGTGAAGAGCTATATCACTTAATTCGTGTCGGTAGTATCATGTCATTTGGCGAACTGGTAGAAAAACACGGTACCGGCCTTGGTTGTGATATTTGTAAGCCTGCGGTAGCAAATATGCTTGCAGCTAGCTGGAATGATTACATTCTAGAAGAGCAACATACAGGCCTGCAGGATACCAACGATACCTTTCTTGCAAACATGCAAAAAGATGGCACCTATTCAGTTGTCCCACGTGTACCAGGTGGTGAGATTACGCCTGAGCAACTGATCGCTATCGGTCAAGTAGGCCAAAAGTACAAACTTTATACAAAGATTACGGGCGGGCAGCGTATAGACTTATTTGGCGCTAAACTTAATGACCTACCCACTATTTGGGGTGAACTAATTGCAGCAGGCCTTGAAACGGGTCACGCCTACGGTAAGTCCTTACGTACCGTTAAGTCGTGCGTCGGATCAACTTGGTGTCGTTACGGAGTTCAGGATAGCGTGGGTCAAGCAATCGATATCGAAAACCGATACAAAGGTTTGCGTACTCCGCACAAGCTAAAAATGGCAGTATCCGGCTGTACTCGTGAGTGTGCAGAAGCGCAAAGTAAAGATGTTGGCATCATTGCAACTGAAAACGGCTGGAACCTCTACCTTTGTGGAAACGGCGGCATGAAGCCACGACATGCTGATCTGTTTGCGACCGATATCAGTACCGAAACGCTAGTTAAATATATTGATCGCTTCTTGATGTTCTACATCAAAACAGCAGACCGCTTACAAAGAACATCTGTATGGATGGACAACCTTGAAGGCGGTATCGAATACCTTCGTGAGGTTATTATTGAAGACAGCCTTGGTATTGCAGCTGAACTTGAAGCTCAGATGCAAAGCGTTGTCGATACTTATCAGTGTGAATGGAAAACTACGGTCGAAGACGAAACAAAACTACGTCGCTTCCGTCAATTTGTTAACTCTGATAAAGAAGATAGTAACGTTGTTTTCGTTGAAGAGCGTGGTCAAGTAAGACCTGCTAGCGAAGACGAAAAATCAAAATTAATCGCTAAGTCAGCTTAATCCAGTACTCACAGATAGGAGAAAATCAAAATGGCACTTAATGAAGTTATCTGTACGAAGTACGATCTTGTAGAAAATTCAGGCGTATGCGCGCTAGTAAACGATGAGCAAGTTGCGATCTTCTACATACCGAGCAGCGAAGAAAAGATTTTCGCAATATCTAACTGGGACCCATGCGGTAAGGCAAATGTTCTTTCTCGCGGGATTGTTGGAGATTTAACCGGCAAGTACGTGGTTGCTTCTCCCCTATACAAACAGCACTTTGACCTTAAGACAGGCGAATGCCTTGAGGAAGAAGACAAATCTGTAACTGTTTACCCAGTTAAACTCGAAGGCGATTCGGTCTTGCTAGCCTAGGCAGCAAGCAAAAAAGTTCTATCAAGCGGGGTGTGTTGGCTGGACTCACGAGGTCGTAAAACAGTCTTCCCACCCCATACATTCTTTCCCTTGTATGTCGCAAGGTTTAGCCCCGAAAGGGGCTTCTTTTTTAACCCCCATCATAAACTTGCTGAAATCAGTGCAATCGTTCAATATGCGCTTTTAACCAAAGCCAACACTTACAAATAGCAGCTGTTTCAGACCTTAGATGCGCACACCTATATTCAATTACCCAATAATCTGGCTCAAAGCTTTTCTGGCAAGCCTGGTTATTTTCTCCTGCTCTACAAAGGTGTGGAGCGAAAGCGCCAATATCGCGGTTGCCTCTAACTTTATCTCCACCGCCAAAGTTTTAATTAAAAACTTTGAGAGTGAAAGCAAGCACAAGATCCATGCCTCCTATGGATCGTCGGGTAAGTTGGTCGCACAAATTACTCACGGCGCTCCTTTCGAGCTATTCTTGTCGGCCGATCAAAAGTCACCACACTTCCTCAGCGCTAAGCACCTTACCCTACCAGAGTCACAGTTCACTTATGCGATCGGACGGCTGGCACTATGCGCTAACACCCCTATTTCTGACGCCAGTTTGTCAAATATACTAAAAGCGCCGCAGATTAAGAAAATAGCATTAGCTAATGCTAAGCTTGCCCCTTATGGACGCGCTGCCCAACAAGTATTAGAACAACTTGAAATAGACCAAACTGATCGTAACAAATGGATTCGCGGCGAGAATATTGCGCAAACTTTCCAGTTTCTGGTCAGTGGTAACGTTAACCTAGCCTTTATTGCAAAAGCTCAAGCAAACTCTTCAGACAATATTCAGCCAGAAGCATGTATTTCTATTCCCTCTGAGCTATATGATCCGATAAAGCAGGATGCTATTCTACTAAGTCGAGCAAACAAGTCCCCTGCTGCCATTGCTTTCTATAACTATCTTAAACAAGGCAAAGCTAGGGAGATAATACAAGGCTTTTCGTATAACGTGCCCGACACCACTCTAGACAATCAGCACAATTAAGCAGCGATATGTTTTTTTCTGAAGCAGATTATTCAGCCATATTAGTCACATTAAAACTTGCTACAGTTGTTACGATCAGCTTATTAGTCATGTGCACGCCACTTGCGTGGTGGCTTGCCCGCACAAAATCTTGGCTAAAAGTACCTGTATCTGCCCTGGTCTCTCTACCCTTAATTTTACCCCCCACGGTACTAGGCTTTTACCTTTTGATCGCAATGGGACCAAGCGGGTATATTGGTGAAATGACCCAGAGTCTGGGCATTGGCACGCTCCCCTTTACATTTTGGGGGCTTGTACTTGGCTCAATTATCTATTCGCTGCCCTTTGTTGTGCAACCAATACAGAATGCTATGGAAATGCTAGGTGATGATGCCATCGAAGCTGCCGCCACCCTTAGAGCCTCTCCAATTGATCGTTTTTTTACGGTAACCCTTCCCTTGTGTAAGCCAGGTTTTTTAACGGCCGCAGTTCTTGGTTTCGCGCATACTGTTGGCGAGTTTGGGCTTGTTTTGATGATTGGCGGAAACATTCAGGATGAGACGCGCGTTATTTCTGTTCAGATTTATGACCATGTAGAAGCGCTGGAATACTCCCAGGCCCACGGCTTAGCCGGCATTATGGTTATATTTTCCTTTATCGTGCTGCTTTGCTTATACAGTTTTAACAGAAGGCAAAATCTTTTTGGTGGACTGAAAAATGGAGTATAAGCCTACAATCGCGATCAACCTCCACTCCACACGCAGCCCGCGCAATGGCAAGCCCTTCGAGCTACAAATCAACACCACGCTTCCAGGGGACGGAATTAATGTAATCTTTGGGCATTCCGGCTCAGGGAAAACAAGCCTATTACGCTGCATCGCAGGCTTAGAGCACGCAAGCGGATCTCTAGTCATAAACGGAGCTGAATGGCAAAGCTCGACCTCTTTTTTGCCAACCCACAAGCGTCCAATTGGTTATGTATTCCAGGACGCCAAGTTATTCCCTCATTTAAGCGCAATAGGCAATCTAGAATATGCTATTAAGCGCGCCAGCAAAAGCAGCGCAAAGCGTATCAGTATCGAGCATGTTCTTTCAATTCTCGGAATCGAAGCTCTTCTAAACAAGAAGCCCGATGAATTATCAGGAGGAGAACGCCAGCGAGTTGCGATTGCCAGAGCTTTACTTGTTCAGCCTGAACTCTTATTAATGGATGAGCCATTAGCTTCTTTAGATAAAGCCAGAAAACTCGAAATCCTTCCCTACGTTCAAAAGATTCGATCAGAATTTCGTATACCAATTTTATACGTCACTCACTCGGTAAACGAAGTCGCTAAACTTGCTGACCACTTAGTAATACTTGAAAACGGAAAGCTTAGCACTCAAGGTAAGGTTTCAGATGTGCTTTCTAATCTAGAGACAGCCGACTATTTAGGAAATGAAACAGGTATTATCATCCAAGGGCGAGTTAACGAGCTAGATGAACAATGGAACCTCGCAGCCGTAGACTTTGAAGGCGAACGCATATGGATTCACAATAAGGGGCTAGGGCATGGCGCAGAACTTAGAGTGCGTATATTAGCAAAGGATGTCAGCATCACTTTAAGTCAATCGAAAAACAGTAGCATTCTTAATCTATTACCGGCAGTAATCGACGAAATAGATGAAAAAGATTCTTCTATGGCTTTAGTAAGTTTAAATATTGGTTGCAGCAAGTTAATTGCCCGAGTAACTCGAAAATCCGTTCACCAACTAAATTTAATTGCCGGACTAAAGGTATGGGCCCAAATCAAGTCCGTTGCAATAGTTGAATAGTCTCAGAAGCTTCATTTTACAGACCAACAAAAAGCATCAATTCGAAAACACCGGCGCGTATCTTAGTGTTTAGTAGAATCTAAATTTGGGGAAATTTTAGGGAAGTATTTGTGCTTGAGGGTTATGAAGTTGGCTCCCCGAGCTGGGCTCGAACCAGCGACAAACGGATTAACAGTCCGCTACTCTACCAACTGAGTTATCGGGGAACTTCATCAACGGCGCGAATATTATCGCCTTAACTGATGGTCGTCAACACTTTATTGTAAAGAAAATGCAGTATTTCTTAAAAGCGTGATTTTTGTATAAATAATCAACAAAATCTGGGGCTTACAGCAACTTTCTTACATTAGGGAGATTTTTAAAATCACTATCTCCGCTTACTAGGACGTCGAGCTTGCTTAACGCCTTTCTTAACCGCTTTAGTGTGTGCCCTGCTTTCTTTAGCGATTTCCTGACTAGTTTTCTGCCTATGCTTGATAGGAGGCAAGTTAACCAAATCTCGCAATTCGTTAATATCCTTAACCTTAAGCTCTTCCCAGGCGCCAACCTTTAAACGACTTGGCATAAATATACAGCCGTAGCGTACACGCTTAAGCCTGCTTACCTGAACTTCCTGAGACTCCCATAAGCGACGAACCTCTCGATTACGACCTTCCATGACAACAACGTGAAACCACTTATTGCGGCCCTCGCCACCGTATTCTTGAACGTCGGTAAACTTGGCAAGTCCGTCATCGAGTAACACACCTTGCTTAAGTCTTTCGAGCATCGCGCCATCGACTTCACCATGGATCCGAACTGCGTACTCGCGATCAACACCGTAAGATGGATGCATTAAGCGATTAGCTAATTCGCCATCGGTTGTCAAAATCAACAAACCGCTAGTATTAATATCCAGACGACCTACCGATATCCAGCGCTGCCCCTCAAGCTTCGGCAGGTTATCAAAGACGGTTGGTCGCCCTTCAGGGTCAGAATGTGTACAGACAACCCCTTCAGGCTTGGAATAAACAATAACCTTATATTCTTGTTCAGACCTTCTAGGCATTTTTACAAAACGATCATCTACATAAACTTTATCACTTGGTACAACCCGCAAGCCCAATGAAGCAACTTCACCATTTACCTTCACTCGGCCCTGACTAATCCAGCGTTCTAGCTCACGGCGAGAAGCAAGGCCGGCTTGCGCAAGAACCTTCTGTAGGCGCTCACCAACAGGAGCCGTGGCACTACTTTCAGCTTGTAAGCTTTCGTCAAGATCGCTTTCGCTGACAGGAGTATGTTGTAGATCAGTATCTGGCTTCTTGGTCATTAAAATGCTCATTAGGTGAAATTTATATGCTGCAACCATTGTAGGTCAGCAGAGGGTATTCGCCAATAAAAAACCAGGGCTGAGGAACTATTGCGTAGTCACTAAGCCCGGAACTTATTGCTTAGGAATTTTGCGTCAGGCTAACTTTTAAAATCTCTGCCTGAAGATCAGCATATTCATGAACTGCTGGAAATTGAGGAAACTCATCGATCACATTCTGAGGTGACTTAAACAGGATGCCTGCTTCAGCCTGCTTCAGCATAGTTGTGTCATTATAAGAGTCGCCTGCTGCAATTACACGATAGTTCAATAATTGGAAGGCTCTAACAGACTGACGCTTAGGGTCTTTCTGGCGAAGAACATAGTCAGTAATCTTTCCATCTTCAGCCACTTCAAGCTTATGACAGAATAGTGTTGGAAAGCCTAGCTTTGCCATTAGCGGCATTGCAAACTCATAAAACGTATCAGAAAGAATAATTACCTGAAAGCGAGTAGACAACCAGTCA
>NZ_LWGJ01001461.1:0-3276 GCF_001635845.1 Oleiphilus sp. HI0132
GCATAACAGATCAAACTGGAAATTATTCTGATTTAGCGGATGAACAGCGAGCTTCGGTTGGTCTAGGTTTTGTTAGAGGTGGCTTTTCAGTTGATTTCGCTGCGCAACAGTTTTTTGGGGCTAGCGAGAACAAATTCAAGATAGGAATGCTAGAAATTGGAATCGAGTTTTAAGGTTGTTTTAGAGAAGGTATAGAAAGATGAATATGGTTAAAACGTCTGTAGTTTTTGTTGTGTTGTTTGCTATTAGCTTGAGTACTTTTGCTGCAAAGAATGACACAGCATTTGAGCTTTTTACTGACGCTGAAAGAGCTTTAGAGGAGGGAGACCTTAATGAATCTAAAAGGCTAGCAGAAAACGCGATTAATTTAGTCCCTGGTGATGGTCGTATCACTATCAATAAGCAAGCAAAATACCGATTTGCTTCATTTGGTAGAGGCTTAAAACCAGTTAGGTATTATGATGGTGATGACGTTGATTATCGACCAAACAAGTTACTGAGAAAAGTAAAGGAAAAAGCTCGGGAGCGATCAGAGAGGTTAAGAGCAACGCTGAAAAACGATAACCCGCCTCGCCTTGTAGTAGAACCAAGATTAGTTGATTCAGACTCAGACGGAATTTATTACGAAGATGAGACTCTTGAGATACAAGTGCTCATTAGAAATGAAGGAGAGGGACTAGCTGAAAACGTAAAGCTTATCATTGATGGACGTAGTTCAATGCCAAGTCTACTTTTCAAATCTTTTATCGGTGAGATCCCTCCAAACAGTGAACGGATACATTCGCAAACTATTTTATTGCCTCGAGAATACGATGACGATGAGTTAGATATTGTTGTAAAAGCTGAAGAAATGGATGGCTTTGGCGCCGATATAGCTAAATCGAGTTACCAAATCCACGAGTGGGAAGAACCCAGAATAAGAATTACAACACGGAGAACGTTTGAATCACTAAAGCCTGGGCGCACAAGTAAGTATGAATTGATTGCCGAAAATATTGGCAGCACGCCAGCACGTAATATTGCAATACATACCGAACTAGAAACGAAAGGTATACGTCTAGTCGATGAACAGTGGCCTGAAAGGATAGCCTTGTTAGCTCCAGGAGAACGGCTTCCACTCACTTTATTCTTAAGAGGTGACTTGGAGCTGGATAAGAATACTAAACCGGAATTCAGTATACATATAAAAGACCTGGGTATCGATGACGCGAAACATTCGATAAAACGGATCGCAAATTATTCCTTGCATATCGAGGAAGGTTTTAGATATCACCATTCAGGAAATGTCAAACAATATGCAGTTTCTAACATCGGTTTAGCTGAGGAGGATAAAAGACCGGCAAGGATAAGCAAGAATAGGATAGAACATACTGACAATTATGCGCTCGTTATAGGTAACAGAAACTATTCTAAAATGCCGGGGCTACCCGTTAGATATGCGTTGAAAGATGCAAAATTGATGGCTGACGTGTTTGAAAAGAACATGGGGATTCCAAGTCGAAATATCGCTCAATACCATGATGTTTCCTTAGGTGAGTTCAAAACCATAATTGGCGCGAATGGCAAGCCTGGCAAATTCCAGCGTTCAGTTAACGGGTTGAGTGAGGGAAAGGCCAATACAGTGTTCGTTTTCTATTCTGGGCATGGTGTGCCTGCAATTAATGATAAGTGGGCTGCTTACTTAATGCCTAGCGACGCGACACCCGATTCAATTGATGTATCTGGCTATCATCTTGACGAGTTTTATCGCCAGCTTTCATTAATTGATGCTGAAAATATCGTAGTGTTCCTAGACGCATGTTTTAGTGGAAATGCTCACGACGGAACCTTATATCCAAACGTAAGTGCGAGTGTATTGAGGCGACCCTTAATATCTGTACCTACGAAAAATAGTGCGATCACAGTATTTTCCGCGACACAGTCGGAAGGAGTAGCAACTTGGTATGACTATGTTGGCAATGGTCTATTTTCAAACTTTTTAGCTAAGGGCTTAACGGGAAAAGCTGACAACGATGGCGACAAAAAGGTTACGACTGATGAACTCTACAGTTATGTAGACAGGAAGGTATCGGTTGTATCCGCGGTACTTGGAAGAAACCAAGCACCTTCGATTTTTAGTGAAGGCGATGTTGAGCTTGTTAGGTACCGTTACTGAGATAAGGAGATCCAATGATAATGAAAATTGTTCGATATGTTGTAGTGATAATGGCGTTGGCTTTGAATGGTTATTTTGTGCAAGCAGGGTCTTGTCTACAAAAAGGCGTTGGTCTCATTAACATAATAGAACCTGGACTATACGAGGTGTCAGGAATAGGGGCTACACAGAAAGATGCATTTGAGGAGGCGTCAATTAATCTTAGCTATGGTCTCAACACAAAGGTAAGTTCCAAGTGCTTTGATATCGATAGCTCTAATTTTCAAGAAAATAGTATCCAGAGCTGTAAAAACAGTGTCAGAAGTCGGTCAGAGATTGGTTACACACCAATCATTTCTGTTGATAAATGCAGTGGGTTCCAGGTTGTGAGAATACGTTATGACGCAAGACCTCTGATTGATCGAATGGATTTGCTGTCGTTGGATTTAAAACATTCTGAGGAGCTATTAATTGATCAAAGAAAGCTAATTCCGTTCTCTGTATTGCTAAGAAATATAAGGAGTGGAAAGTTAAGGTTAAGGTTTGACTCAGGGAATCGTATATGGGCCATAGTGAAAGATTCTCAAACAATGTGGTTGACCACTAAGGACTTTATTAATCAAGTGCGCTGGGCAGGATGTGAGCAGGAAGATCGGTTTGAATTCTTGTTGGGCGCTAATTCCGTGAAAGCAGCAAGGCACGAACAGAACGTAAGAGTTAAAATCTCAAATAAGAACAAAGCACGTTTTGCTTCGCTTTGGGAGCTGGACAGCGGTGTTGGAGCAGAACTGATTGGTAGCAACTTGAATCCTGAGAACGGATTAAATAATAATATTCTGACTTTAGATTTCGCTAATTCACTTATTCAGAAGAAAATATTTATTTCATTGTTGCTTGATGAAAGGCTTTCTATCGACGGAGAGCAAGAGAATTTTACTCTAGATCAATTTCTGGAGGAGGTTGTGCTTAACGAGTTGGTTAGCGGCAACGGGCAGTTTTGTGCCTATACGGTTTATAACAAAGAGGCTCTTTAGATACGGATAACAACAAGTTAAAGCACTTGTCAAAGAAACTCAAACAGCGAATCACTGGGAGCGAAATTGATGGAAGCTAAAAATGGTAATGGATTGTTTGTTATTGAC